>CAIJZF010000388.1 GCA_903825095.1 uncultured Bacteroidota bacterium
ATATTAAATATCATATCCTTGTTCTTTTAAATGTTGTTTAATTAAATCACATTTTTTAGATATTTTATTCGACAAATTTATTAAATCTAATTTTTGAGATTGTGTTTTGTATTCTTCTTCAGTGATTAAACCCGCAAGTTTTTGCATATGAAGAAATTCTTGGATTAATTTTGGTTGGTCTTGGTCCATATTTTATTTATAAATATTTACTTCCTTTACTTCTATTATCTGAATAATATAGGGGTTGGGTGTTGAGGTAATGGAAACATTCTTTTTGTTGGTTTGGATCAGTTAAATCAAAAGAAGCACATGGTTTGATGTGATCTATTTCCCATAACACCCCATGATTTTTCCATGTCATATCATGTTTGAATTGTTGCTCAATATGTTGTTTATAAAATTCAATATTGCATCCTATTAAATCAATAGCAGAGTGAAATTTATTTACTTTCCCTCCAGTTGTATGTCTTTTAATAGCATCTAAATATCTTCCTCGTAAAATTTGTTTTATTTTATATTGTGGATCTGTTTGACGTCTAATTTTATTACGATTATTTTGTTGTCCTGTTTGTTGTTGATATTGGTTCCATTTAGTATTAAAACATACTTTACATAAACTAGTAACTCCAAACCTACCGTTTTTTTGTGGTTTAAATTCAGATAAAATCAATGTTTCATTACAACAAGTACAAGTTTTATATCCTTCAGGAACAGTATTGTTTAAACGAGGTGATTTTTTTGAATGATAATGTTTATTATGGTGAAAATAACAACATTTTTTACATTCCCTTTGAAGGCCATCTTTACGGGTTTTGTTTTTTCCGTAATCGTCAATGGATTTTTCTATTTTACAAGTAGGACAAAGTTTTACCATACGTTTTATTATACATATGGTAAAGACTTTGAAAAGTTAATTTGGTTTAAAAAATAGGACATGTACCTTTTGCGCAAAGGATTTCGGTAATAAGCGAGTTTGTTTTAGCATATGGATCCAAGTATGTTGTTCTTGATTCGTTCAGCTGTCCGTTACGCATCCAAGAGTCAGGATTAGAAGGATTTGAAACTAAATCAAATGTCAATAATTCGAAGTCATCTTGTACCTCCATTATTTCACCAACTTGTTTTAATGAACCCATTCCACGAGAGGAAATACCAATCAATAATCCATTTTTAACTAACGCTCCAGCTATGCGGCCAGATGAAGTACCTAAATCACCCATGTCAGAGAAAATTTCTACTTTACCCCATATTTCATCACCTTTCCAATACAATTCACGCACCGCATGAGATGCGTTTTTAAGGTTGATTACTTGCGAGTCAGGATGGTCCAATTCACCACATGTTTCAGTTGATTTCATTTGGATTTTACGTGTGAAATTGTCGATTTCACGTTCCCATAATTCTCTAGGGTAGTAACGGCCATTACCGTTTTTAACCTCAACTGTAGCCAATATACCTTCAACAAAAACATTTCCGTTAGTTTTCATCCCTTCCAATAATGAAAGTGGTTTAGGGCTGAAATGTCTAGTCTCTATTAATAGTTGTTTGTTCATCTTAGTATTGGTCTTCAACACCTAATTCGGAATTCAAACCAGGTTGTTCACCTTGTTTCCAATCAAGGTAGTTTCTTAAATGGTTTCTATCGTTAAATGATAAATTTTGGTAGTTGCTAAGAATTGAATCAATTTCTTCTCCATTTTCTAATCTTTCATTAGCATCTTCAATATATTCAGGAGCGATATTAGCTACAATTGCTTCAGCATTATCCATTTCGTCAATGACTTTTTTAGATTCTGGTTTTTTTCCTTTAAATTTTGACATTAATCTCTCCAATTTAACTTTTGCTTTTTCTAGAGCTTTAATATCTTTTGAAATTTCTTTAACTTTTTTATCGTCAGTAAGATCTTTCATATCTTCATCCTCATCCAATCTAGAAATTTGGGATTGTTTTTTATCGATGAGTGCTTGAATTTTTTCCATTTTGGATTGTAGAACTTCATGTTCTGCTTCTTTGTTGATAGCCGCTAAATCTTTTTCTACACCTTCTTTTAAGTTTTGAGCCGCTGAGTTAAGGCCTTGACTATGACGAGAATATATTTTTTGGATATTATCTAAAGCTTCTTTATCATTTAAATGGGGTTGTTCTATTTTATATAGAGTGTCTTCAAATGCTTCTGTATTGAATAATTCTTCGTCAATCATTTCTTGAATAGCTTTACGTAATGTAATTTCTTCAAGTGATTCACCTGCTTCTTTTCTACGTTTAAGTTCTTCTTCGCGTTTTTGCTTTAATTTAGCTTTAATTTCTTCAGGTGAAAATTTTTTATCGCTTTTTTTAGTTACAGCATCTTTAACGTCTGATACGAATTTCTCATATCCTTCTTTTAAATCACCATAACCAGAAGATTTGTATTTTCCCTTAGCTTCTTTTGGCTCACCTAAAGCAGGCGCTTCAGTTGTATATCCTAAATCTTTAACACCAAATTGAGCATTTTCTGTGTAATAGATTTGATTTTTAGATAAGTTTTTAAATACGATGTCTTTTAATTCTTGCATCGTTTTATCAGCATTTTTAGGATCTTTCATCTCAGCATAGTAACCCATCATAATTTGACCAAAGATCATATTGTCAGGATTTTTTTCGTCTGAATAATCAAAGTTATGTGAAGCATCTTCTTCAACTTTTTTAGACACTTTTTTCTCTTCAGCTTTTACTTTCTCGTCTTCGTTTTCTTTCTTTTTAGCTTCAGCCAAAAATGCTTCAAACGCAGTTTCGTATGACTGTTTTTTCTTAGGTTCAAATGGAGAGTTAATAGCTCCTAAACTAATTACATTTTCTGCAATGATATTTTTAGTAATAAGAGAAGCTGCGGCTTCATTAAATGTAGCTGCGTTACGAACGATATCAGGGAATTGGCGTTTAGCTTCTGTTAAGAAAACACCTTTGTGTCCTTTACCTTCTTTAATTAATAAATACTGATCTTGTAGTGTCTTTTTCATTATTTTTCTGATAATAGTTGTTTTATGTCTTGGAGATAACTCTTTACCATTTCAATTGGTTTTGTTATATCGTACGAACCCGCGTTTCCGCTATATAGTTCAATTGTTTCGTTTTTAGCATTTGAAATTAATGGACTAATTTCGTTCATTAATGTTTCAATTTCTTCTAATGCGTCTAAGCGTTTTTGTTGGAATTCGTTTACTTCATTTAATGTATCGTCTTCCCAAAGTTGTTTTACTTCTAAACCAGATCCCTTAATTTTTTTAGGTACTAGTTTATATTTAAATTGCTTTATATAAGCATTATCTTTAACACCTTCAGCTCCTGCACTTGGACCCATACCTAAAGTAGCTCCAGGTCCTTCTTTAATTTTAGTTTTTTTGAAAGCATACTTAGTAGCCATCCCTATACCTTCACCAGGAACAACAGTAGCGCCACCTTGCCCGGTAGCGCTCATTTCTTTGAGTTTTTTACGAATTATTTCTTTAAGTTTATCCATTTACGGTTTCTAATTCATTGATTAAATCGTAATATTGTAACAAATCAACTAAATTATCATCATTTATCTTAGCATTTTTAGCTGGGGGAGTAATGATGTGGATGATTTCGTCAATTTTAATTTTGGTAACTTGGTTTTTAGTATTAGCGTTTAATAAAGTTAATGTTTCTTTAATTTCATTAATTTTGCTAGTATAAAATTCTTTTAAACGAGATGTATTATCAATTGAAGTAATATACTCTTTAAGGATTTCTTTTTGTTTGGAATGTAATGTATCGTATTTAGTATTGAAACTTTCTAAAAGCATTTTATATGCAATTAAACGTACATCTTTATCAACATTGTTAAACTCATCCATTACCTCATCACGTAATTTATTTTCAGTGATTTGAGCAGCAGTTAAGTGTTCTAAAATAGTCACTTTATTGTTGATCGTTTGTTCAAGATTAGATGATTTGGGTGCGTTTGTAATTTCTAACAACGTATAGAACGCAGCAAATACTTTATAATTTGGGAGTTTGTGGTTAAAAAACTCGTTTAAATCATAATGATTTTGAATCTCGTTAATCAGGTTATATTTCTGGCGTTTAATGACTCCTCTATTTAGAGTAAGTGATGAATCAGTTAATGTGCTAACAACAATATTTGCTTTAGTTTCAGTCAAAGATGTTTTTTTCAATAACGTTTCATATAACTTGTACTCACGACCCAATTCCGTTTTAACGAAATATTTTTTCAGTATATCTTTAGCTGGTGAATCCTTACCATCTAGCGTATCGGTAGTGATTTGACGAACTAATAGTTCGAAAAGGATACCAGTATTTTTATACTTTGAATGTTTGACTTGCATTCTATTATATTTGTTTATTTATAAATATATGAAATTTTCTTACTCTCGTATCTGTGACTCATCTAAGAGTGAATTCCCCTTAATATCTGACTCAAAAATCATTTGTTTTTTCTGATTTTTAATATCATTAAACATTCTAGTATTGGGGTTTCGTTTAGTTTTCGTCTCTAGCGCCAAAGGTGAACCGCCTTGATATTTAGGTTTTGTGGAATCTGATTCGTCTCCATCTTTTTTCATTCCGGAAGCACCAATTCTATCTTTACCTAAAGCATTATCTTGTGTATTTCTATTAGATACTTTTTCTTCAGGTCTTCCTAATTCAGGATCTTCATCATATCCAACAGGTACTTCACCTGCGTCATATCTACCTCTACCATATAGAGCAGCTAAATCGTGTGGTGTACCATATGATTTACCTGTTTCAAGTGGGTCATTACCTTCATTTTCGATTTGAGCTAATCGGAATCTACGTTTAGCATCTTCAGCAATTAAGTTTCTATACTCATCGTATTGATCTTCACTCAAGTGGAATATATTTTCGTAAATGTAGTCAGTTGGTAACAACTTATTCTCCATCATTTGAGCCGCTAAATCTACTTTTTCTTTCATCAACGCAATTCTTTCTTGATCGTAAATGATTGATGGAGTAGTTAACGACAATTCAAAGTTAGTTAATGATTCGTCGGTATAGCCTTGGGCGTATAAGTGAACCAATGCTATTTTAGTCAACTCAGATACTACAATTCGTTGGATTCGTTCAATTGTGCGTGCGAATCTGATGTCTTCAGCGGCTAATGTAGCTTTACCTGTCAAATCTTTCTCGTAACCCATAAATGCTTTAGGCACTTTAAGGGCAGCAAATAATTTATCTCTTAAGTATTCAACATCCTGGATTCCATCGTACTGTAAACCACCTAAATTATCAATTTTGGTTGCTTGATCATTACCACGAACTGGAATATAGAAATCCTCAAGTAAGTTTTGCATGTTGTACTTCAAGTTATAATCACCTGTTTGTTGATCAATGTATGGAGTACGTTTCATTTTGGAAATTGTTTTCTGCATGAAATTTTCTACTTCAGCAGGCGCAATATTACCAACGTTAATATAGAATATACGTTTTTCAGGTGCACGAACGATTCTGTGAATCAACATCGCATCTTCCATCATGGTATATTGTTTAAACAATTTACGTCCTGGTTCCAAATAAGATCTACCGTAAGGTAAGAAGTTTGTATCTGTTAATAAACGGAAATGCGACATTTCGTAATTGTCAAAATAGATTGAGTTAGCTTGTCCACCAGCATTTGGTACATTGTAGTAACCATAATCTGAAGGGGATGAAATACCATCTGGGTCAAATCTAAATCTTACAGAAGCTGGGTGGTCTCTATCGTATCCGTCTTGTCTTTCGATGTGGAATGCGTTGTAAGGAATTACTCCATACACACCAAATTTTTCAGCAATTTCTAATTTCAAGAAAAAATCACCGTATTTCAACATATTACGAATCCAAGGCCATAGGTTAAATTCAACGTTTAATACATCATAAAATAAGTTGTATAGGATCTGTTGTACATCTTCATCCGAACTACGGATTTGAAGTACTTCTCCCATGTCATTACGTAATGTACTTTCGTCAGCAATAATATCTAAGGCAGAAGCAACGATAGCATCTGTATCCATTGCATCATATTCTGAATAAAGTGTGGGGCGTAAAGTTTGGTAATTAAAACTGCTTTGGTAACCATAAATTGAGGTGTGTGAGTTGGTATAGATTCTATTGAACCTATCGATTAGTGCGTTTGTTTCGTATTCACCCGAAACTTGGATTTTATTAACATCCATTACTTTCAACTGTGTTCCTCCTTCGTTTCGGATGATTACATCTGTTGAAAATAATCGTTGTAGTCTACTAAATAGTCCTGTATTTGCCATGTTTTAATTTATAAAAGCCAAGAAATATCTTCTTTGCCGTTTGAGTAAGGGTTATCTATTTGAAATGGGTTATTATTATACTTATCAGCATACGAAGGCCCATTTGAATAGCCACCGGAATATTTTGAAGTATTGCCAGCAATTCCATTAAGCATGCTTTTAGTCATATCCATATTACTTTGTCTTAATTTAAAAGCGGTATCACGTAAGTAACAACCAATAGCAAATGCCATCATCAGGTCATCATTGTAACCTGCTTGTGCTTCTGCTCTACCGTTTCTCCATATAAATACTTTCATTTCCTCTAATAATCGATTAGAGCGGAAAACAACTCCTTTATCCATAACAGCTTCTTGGAATTTACCAATTGCAATAGGACGAGTTGTTTGAGACATTGTAAATCCGGGGGTCATCTTACTTACATCCATATAGGGATCAAAGAAAGAATCTGTATTGTTAACTCCACCTTTAGGGGAGTAGTAAAAGTTTTGATAACCTCTATCCAAAATGGTTTGTACAGTAGACCAACCTACACTTTGATTTTCGACTGCTAGTAGAGCATTATTGTATTCCGTTGCAATGCTAACTAATAGATGTCCATAATCCTTAGTACTGATTTGTCCCTTATATTCACCTACCTGAGTGAATGATTCAACATCTATGATGTGAAACGCCGAATTATCCTTACCATCGCCACGAGCCACATCGGCTACTATCAGATAGTTCCTTGAATAATCCGCTGGTTCCCAAATCCATAAGTTTTGGTCTATACCACGTTTTTCTAGAGGGTATTGGATTTGAAATTGTTCGTAAAACACAATATCTTCAGGTGTAAAGACTGTATCACCAGAAGTTGTAAAGTCACAGTCACATTCCTGTGCTGCCATTCTTGAACCTAAATCTTTATCTTGTATATCTCTCCATGTTTGATCTCGTTCAGGATGGACTTCCCATGGTAATCTAATAGGCAAGAAACTATTATCACCCATTTCAGCTGCGACCCACGTTTGATGAAACCAGTTACCTGTACCATAAGGAGTAGATAATGCTATACAACCTCCACCAGTAGCTAAGGTTTGTTGAGCTGATGCCCATATCTCACCGATGTTGTGGATGAAGGCGGCCTCATCGATTATTAGCAAAGTAACGGCTTCTGAACGACCTGCATCACTTGATGCTGAAGTAGCTTTGATTTGAGATCCGTTATTTAATCGGAGGGTTAATTTACTAAACTCTTGGGGTTTGTCTTTTTCTTTTAACCATGAAGGTAAGCTATCGTACATAAACTTAACTTTGGTAACCATATTTTTAGCGGTTTCCTGTTTAGTTGCGATACATAGCACGTTTTTATCTTCATGGAATAGCATTAACCAAAGTGAATAACCTGCTGCTAATGTTGAGATACCTAACTGTCTTGATTTTAATACAATTGAATATGGATTTTCTTGAAATAACGTTAAAACTTTTTCCTGAAATGGATACAGGTTAAACTGGATACGTCCGCGTTTTGGGTGTTGGATGTAACAGTATTTTTTCATAAAGTAAGCCGGTGATTGGGCACACTTTATATATTCCTCTCGGATTACCTGTTTTAAACTTCTTTCTTCCATTATTTAATTGTCACCAATGTAACAACAGATAGTAGGGAAGCCACGAATCCTCCGCCTAACCATTTAAGTCCTTTTTTAAGGATATCGTTTTTGCGAGTTAATGTTTTAACATCACCTTCAAGGCCCGTAATGATTTCTTCTTGTTTAAGTAGGATTTGATCGTAATTTGCTATTTGTCCAACATAATTTTCTTCTTTAGCTATATATAAAGTAACTAAACTGTCTTGAGCACTGCTTTTCTCATTCAATTGCCAAATTAATTTATTGGCTAATTTAAGTTCAGCAATAGCAGAATCACCTTTAACCAAGTCAAGGGCGATTAATTTTGCTTTACTATATGAGAAACAAATTCTATTGGTATCGATTTGTGAAAAACTGTTCGAGCTCAGTATTAGAAGCACTAGTAAGATCTTTAATTTTGTTGCCATAATATGTGCGGGTTTGTGTTAGCTCTTTTTCTGTGATAATGATTTCTTCTTCTAATGAATCAATTACTATAACCTGTTTATTAACATTGTTAGTTAGTATATGTTGACCTTCTTTTAACAAGAAAATATTATATTTTAAACTATCAATTTCTTTTTTTTCTTTAGCGTATTTGTCTACGGTAGGGGTTGTGGGTTTGAAATAAGCTAAGAGTATTAACCATAATAAAAGTATCCCACCTATAATAAGGCGGGATAACTTTACTTTAATTATTTTATCTTTCATTATACTTCTACTTCTCTACCAGCAGCACGTTTCAAATCATCCATCATTGTTTTAGCGAATTTGAATTTGTCTTTTGCTAGTTTTAAAATACCATCGATTTTAGCTTTATCGTCTTTATTTTTCTTAACGGATGCTAAAAATTGATTGAATTTAACTTTCTTTTCTTCAGGTGTACTACCTAATTCTTTAGCTGTTTCATCACTACCTGCTGCTTTTGATGCTTCTACATCTTCATCATCCATTGGTTCTGCTTTTGGAGCAGCTGATGGTTTAGCTTTAGGGGTTTTTTCTGTTTTAGATGGTTTTTCAGTTGCTTTTCTACCACGTTGACCAGCTTCTTTTCCTGTTATTTGGTTAGCAGCATCTTTTTCAATTGTGTTAGTAGCAATATCACTGCTAAATTTAACTCCATCATCTTCTGCTTTCCCAGCTACTGTAGATAGTAAATCTTGTAATTTGATATTGTGGGTATTTAACAATTCTTTTTTAAGTGTAGGAACATATCCTTTTAATCTTCCGTCAGGTGTGATTGTTGGGTCAGCTTTAAGTGCCTCTAATGCAGCTTTTTCTGCAGTTGTTACTGCTTGTAATTCACTTGTTTTACCTTGTCTTTCTAATTCACTTTTTAGCTGTTTAATACTAGCCATTTCGTTGATAGTTTCCTCATCGATTTGATATTTTTCAGCTAATTTTTTACGTTTTTCTCCTTCTTTAATATTTTGACCCGCAGTAGTTTTAATATTTGTAATGTTATTATCTTGTTTAAGATTCATTACTGATTTTTTATCTTCTGGGGTGTTATAGGGCATTGTAGTAGTTTCACCTTTTTTATTAGTTACTAATACATTCAATGCTTCGTTAATTTCTTCACGTATAATTTCAAGTAAACGAGTCTGTTTCATATTATATTTTATTAATAAATATTAGAGGGACATTACTTGTTTAATTTTTTCTATTCTCTCCTCGGTAGTACCCGATAATTCAGTATAGTTACGAAGTTTGGATTTGTGTTTCAAGATTAGTTTTTGAATCTCTTTATCAACTTCCTTTCTATATTTAGCATCAATAGTACGAACACCATTATCCTCTAACGGTACACCCTCAGATGAAACATAGAAAATATAATCATACTCACGTATTAAATGCGATACAGCATCATTTAGTGCATCGGCCATAAAGTATGGAATCGACTTAGCTAAACGCGTAAAAGCCATTACATCAATTACTGTACGATCTGTAATAACATTTTCAGCAAATAATTCACTTGAACGTTCAGCAAAGAATATAATTTGACCTTTCAACGTAGAATCGGTATTTAATGGAATACCTAAATCACGTAAATATTTTGAACGCTCTGTTTTAAATTCATACCCCGCAAATTCAGGTAATTCTTTTAATGCATTAACTAATGTTGTTTTACCAACGCTCATTGTACCACAAAATCCTATTTTCATAACTTTAATATATTAATTAATTTTTATATTTCCAAGTAAATCCATAAGCTGTTTTTTGTAAACCTTTACAACATTTACGAATTAGTGAAGAATCATAATTTAGTTCTTTTTTAATATCTATAAATCCATTCCATTCTTTTATAAAATCTCCATTTAAATTATATTGAATAACTGGTTTTTTTAGCTTAGAATAATCCATAGATTTCATTCTATTTAATTCTCTTTTTTCCCAATCAGTATTAGCTACTGCTCTTTCTTGTACTCCCGGTTTATTAGCTGCTATTTTACAGTTGATTTTTCTTTTTTCTATTATTTCTGGAAGTGATAGGTTGAATTTTTGGGAGATACTTTGTTTGGATTTAGTTTCTTGGGATTTAGGACCTCCTCCAGCATCATATATTTCACAAAATAAAATCTTTTCCCATCCATATATGTTAATGTAATATTTTTTCCAGAATATTTCACGCATGTTTAATTGTTCTAGATTACATTCCTCTATAATTTCTTTTATATGATTTTCAAACCCATACCTATTATACGAATTTTTTAATTTAGGACCTATTCCATTATATCTTTTATGCCCTTCCCACCGTTTTTCTATATTAATTGATTGACCAATATATATTTTACCAGTGGGAGAGATTATTTTATATATTCCACTTTTATTCATTTTCTAATAAATATTCTGAAATAAAAATACCTTGACTACCCGCTACCGTTATACCACGAGCACTTAAAGCATCACCCGCAAAATGAACATTTGGATATTCCAATAAAGATAAATTTTTATAATTCACAAGTGGTTCTGGGGATAGATATTTGACTTCACCTATATAGATCCCCCAATCATCTTGTAAGGTTGGAAATACTTTTTTCATATCTTGGATAAAATTCCAAACATATTTAAAGTATCCTTCAAATGAAGATTCAACTACATGAGCTAAAGTATCAACTCCTATCTGATGGCAAGGCATAGAATTTCCTTCAGATGTTAATGATGGATTTCTTGAAGGTGAATAATACATTCCTTTACCATTTACTTGACATTTTTTAATAACATTTCTTGACCATTCAAAAGGATTTTCAATCCCTGTAACTTCCATTAAGATACCAAAGTTGGTCATGTTATTAGTTTTAGAAGGATCTTTATATGCATGTCCGTTAAAAGTTACATCTCCATAAGTTATTTCAGGAGCAACATATGCAGCATTATTGTTTGTACAGAATGAACGTAATGAAACACCTTCATTATCAAATTTTCTATATAACTTAAAGTCATATGAAATGTCAATTAGTTTTTGGAAGTGTTCTTGTGGTGCTTCAAATCGAACTCCAATTTGTACTGATTTAGGTTCATCTGGGAGTTCGTATTTGTTTGCTAATTGTTGAGCAAAGTCAATACCCGATTTACCTACTGCAAAAATAAGTTCGTCATATGATACTTCAAAATCAGGGAATCCTTGTTCAATGATAGTCTCTTGATTTACTTCTTTAACCAACATTGAATTTGAATCAAATTCTATATATGTTACTTTAGCTTCCCAATGGAATTGTACACCTTTAGACACTAAATAATCGTACCAATTTTTAGCAATTTCAGATAAATAATCTGTACCTACGTGCCATACTGGGAATAAACGTAAGCCGAAATATGGTTTAATAAAATCAGGTTCTTCATGTGGATCAGAACACTGTACTTCTTCAGGTTTAGGGTGGAAACGTTTGAAATTAGTAATCACTTGATCCATCAATTCCATTGCTTTTTCCTCACCTGTGTATTTTGATAATTGACCTCCAATTGCTGTGTGGTAAGTTAATTTACCATCAGACCAACCTCCAGCACCTAAGAAACCTGTCATTACTTCTTCAGGTAAACGTTGGTATGGATCTTTACCCATATCAATAATTGTGATTAATTCTCCAGGATAACCATTATCCACTAATTTTGTTGCAGCATTGACACCGGCAACGCCTGCTCCTACTATTACTATTTTCTTGTCCATAATCTATTTTATGTTTTGAATATACAAAAAAAAGTAGCCCAATCCAAAGATCGGGCTACAACTCCAAATATTTTTTTAATCGAACAGGCTATAGATCTGTTCTATATGTTTTTTATTTTACAAATCCCTTTACATTTTTCAATGTATCTTGTGCTTTGGATAGTTCAGGGTTGTTTTTAATATTTCTTTTACTAATAGCACCACCAATAGCTGCTTTAATTTTATTAGCTATAAATTCAGGTGTATTTTCAAGGTGTGGTTTAAGAAACACATCAATAGCATGTTGCATTCCTTGAACATCTCCCATATAGTTATCTGCAATTTGAAGAATGTTTTGTTTATTGTTGTTTAAAAACATCACAGCATCCTCTAAAGTCTCAATGGATGATGTTTCATCTCCTTCTTCGTTTAAAGCACGTTTAAGTTCCTCTTTTACTAATTCTTTTAAATTATCTAATTTCATGATTTGTGTATCTTTAACTTTAGTTTTCCTGTTCCTTTTATTACACGATGCCATTCGTGTCTTGGTATAAATATACGTTCTTTTAGGGAGGTAGGCAAGCAATTATCTAATTGAAGTTGCCAATCTGTATCTTCTAGGATTTCAACTGTTCTAGCTTCATCATCGCGATGCCATAGTAGTTCAATTGGGTCTATATTTTCGTTGAATTCACGAATAATATATTTGTCGGTAACTTCTATATCGTTATACGGTTTTGTCATCTGTAATAGGACCTCCAACAACCCAAGCATCACAAGTTCGAGCAGCAGCACATTTAAATTTAAGCATTCTACAATATCCTAATTTTCCAGCTTTAATAACGTCAAATGGATCTTCTGTACCTTCGTCATCACCTATTCCTTTAGCTATACAATCTAAAGTTTTTGTTGTAACATCAAATGCAGCACAATTACCACAACGTGAAGTTTGAGATTCTTCTACTGAATCAAGCTGCCACATATCTGCTTTAGCTTGCCAAAATTTATCATTTGGTTCGTTTGGATTTAATGGACCATATCCATATTCATTGATTGCTTTTTGTCTATTTTGCAAGTTCAACTCTATGTTTTGAGTTGGAATAGGACATTTATTTGATTCAGCTTCGCTTAGTATGTCAATTAGTCTAATCATTTTGTTTTTCCCCATTTTTTACCTTTACCAGGTGTTTTACATTGAGCTGCTGTAGGTCGACATGAAGGATATTTTGAGCGTTTTTCTCCTTTTTCTCTACCACATGCTTTATATCCTGTTATTTCACCATCTTTTCTAATCGGTGAATTGCAATCTACCCATCCACCTTTTTTACCAGGTGCACCTTTACGTTTAAACCAAGTACGGAGTGTTTCTTTAACTTTTTCAAGAATTAATTCTTCTGTAACTTTAGAAAATCCGGATCCATAAGGGGCAGCTTTACCTGATTGGGGGTCATTTGTTTCTTTAATACCTTTCCAAATGTTACCTTTACGACATCTAACTACAGCACCAGATTTGTAAGCCGATGGTTTATCAAACTTACGATCAGCAATACGTAAACATCTGTCACGTTTGCTTTTTTCTTCAAATATTTGGTTGTATCTAAATTCAAAATTATCAAGTAGTTTATTTAATTGAGATATTATAAGTTGTTCTTCTTGTATTGTGGTAGATGATTTTACAGCTTCTAAAAACATAGGAACTATATTAGATAATACCCATTTATCTGGGGGGTTATTATCTAGTATATAACGTGTTATATTATCTAAACGTTTTCCTACTTTAGTTAATGGAGTCATTTTTGATACTTTTGTCTTTCTTTTTCAAATAATTCGTCGTCTTGTAAAATAGTATTTAAACGATTACATTCATCCAAAAATGCTTGTACTTTTGGAGATATAATTGTTGAATCTTCTTTTAATGTTCTTTTAGATTCAAGTTTTTCTAAATATTTTTCTATAGGTCCCATAATATTATATTTTTTCACCAAAAACCACTAAAAGAACCTTTTAATCCTAAAAGTTTGGCAAATCTGGGGAGTCTACATGACCAATATCGCGCACTGGTTTTTGGTTCTCCAGTACCACATTTGTGACGTGCAGCAAATGCTTTTCTAGCTTTTGGATTATTTATTTTAGCTGATAGGCCTGTTGTGTCTCCAAAACTAATTTTTTTAATTTTTTTAGTTTGAGGATTTTTTACATAAACATAGAATTTTTTAGATCCTCCACGTTTTGGTTTTCCAAGTGGTGGATTCTTTTTATCTTCAGCTTCTTCAAGCTCTTCATTTTCAAGTAAAAGTAGATCTAAAGGTACTTTAACACCTTCATATAAACCAAAGTTACCTAAATCAGTTTCCTCAAGAATTTGTTTATCATCTTCATTTACATGAATGATTTCACGTAAATACAATGAACGAGCTTCTGCCCATAAATTAAGGAACGATTCCGAACCATATCGGAACGTGTTTTCAGTAAGTGGGAGTTGTTTATCCACGTGGTATTGCAGATTCTCCGATAATATCTCCTTAGGTGCTACACTTTCGTTTAGCACAACACCAGGGTTACCTACGTTGTCACAGCTGTGGCAACCACAGTTGCAAGTATCTTTTTTCAAGTATACTTCTTTGATCAAATGTTTTAAACGTGATTTGTCCATGTTATTTAAATAAAGCATCAAAATTCATTTTCATTTCAGCTGAAGAAACTGCTATATTAGCTAATAAATCTTCGTTGGAAAGGGAATCTATTTTTTCATTAGTGATTTCAACAAAATCTCCTAATCCACTTACGTTTACATTCAAAACATATCCTCTATCTTGACCTAACAATGGTTTTTTATTAAGTTTAGTTTTAATCATTACTTTAAGAATACCACAAGCTACATCTTCAGGTGAAGCTCCTGAGCCCAGGCTAAGTTCTGATAGGATAGCTTCTACTCTTTTAAATAAATTTATTACTACTTCAAATTGATATTTTTCAGCAAATTCTTTTAATTTGGATTCTTTATAAAAATCTAACATTAAACGAGAAGCATCTACCAATTCTAAAGTTTTAAATGTTCCAGGATTAGCTGCTGATTCTTCAGGAAATTTACCTTCTTTTAAAGCTTCTAATAAACTTTTAAATCCAAATAAATTACTTAATAAACCATATGATTTTTTATCACCAAAGAATTTACCTAAGGTAATCATTTTAGAACCATAATCCTTAATTTCAACCCCTAAGTTATTAATAATTAAATCTGGATTATCAGCACCACGTCTATCTTCAACTTGGAATTTTCTTGATTTATTGTATTGAAATGCCCAGTAGGTAGAAACTTCTCCATTACCAGAACCTGCGGTTTGTTTACCTGTTCTTCCTGCTAATGGTTTAACGCCAAATAATTTTTTCCAAATTTCAACATCTTTTCCACTTAAATTAAAATCTTTACCTAATTCTAAAGGTGTTTGACATATTGGAATTTGTTCTACTCCTAAGGCATCTTTAATTCTATCGTCGTATTCGGTTTGTTGCTCATTAAGTGGAGCTTTAGTGTCAACTACTTCATTTAATAATTTATGAAGCAATTCAACATCCTTAGGATCCTTCATATCAGGATATCCTTTAGGGAATTTGTAAGATACGCTACGTATAAATTGTTCTAAAATATCCATTATGCTGGTGTTTCTTCAGGGGTTTCTGCTGGTGGGGTTTCTGCTGGAGTTTCAGCTGGGGCTTCAATGCTATCAATTCCTGCTCCTGTTTCTTCAGGTTCAGCTTTAGTACCGTAACGTAAAAGGTTTGAAATTGCTTCTGATGCTCTTTCTTCTTCAGGTAAGTTAAGTAAATAATATTTTTTACCTGCTACTTGAGCAACCCAACTACGTTTACCATAAATCAAGTAAAATGATTGATCATTTTTCAAGTTAATACGAAATGTAGTAGGACGTGGGGCAACCCAATCAATTGAAGCTAAAAAGCTATCATATTCTGGGGTTAATAGGTCAACGATAACGGCTTTTAGCTCAGGGAATTTCGTTAGCTCATCGTATTGGATGGCTTCTTCAGGTGTAACTGTCCTATTGGAGTACACTTGTTTAACTAGTACCTTAAGTCTATTTTTAAGTTCGTTGAAATCCATTATTTATTTTTAAGTTTAGCTAAAATAGCTTCTTTAATTTTATCTTTAGCAGATAAATAAGCGGCTACAGCCATTTTATTTTTTTTCTTTTTTGATTTACCTTTGAACTGTGGAGCATCAGATGTTCTAAAATCATCAACATATGCACCTGCACCCATAGAAGGTTTCAATTTTTCATCAAGAGCACCTTCTTCCGAAGCTACGTCTACCATAGCATCAATCTTTGGTTCTTCTAATTCAAACTCAAGATAATGTTTTGCTGAGGAGATCATGTTTTTAGCAGTGGTAATTTTTGATTGCCACCAAGCAGGAAAGTCAACTTCTTGAGGACCTTCAAATTGATCAACCATTTTATATAATTCCATAGCGTATTTACCTATTTGGGCAAGTTCAGCTTTGATCATATGTGGTTCATTGTCTTGGTGACCTAGATCAAGGTCTTCGTCTAATTCAACTCCACGTGCTTTAAGGATATCAGCTTTAGTTACTTTACCATCTCCGGTTAAGTCAGGGAATGATTTTTTCTTTTCGGATAAAGCGTCAATAACCATTTCTTTTAATCTAGAATTTTCCATTGTTTCTTCTGGTTGTGGTTCTTCAATTGTATTAGCTGCTTTTCGTTTTACTTGATTAACAGCAGTTCCGTAAGCTACATTCTCGGCATTTGCACCATGTTTTCTAATTAATTTATCTCTACGTTTTGGATCGTTTACGATTGCCAAAAAGTTAGAATATATTTTATCAGACTCCTCCGGTGAAAATGCCTCGTGTAGTTTCATTGTTAAGCTTTGTCTTCAGCAGTTGAAGTCTTTTTAAACTCAGCTGCCAATTTTTTAATTGTGTTTGCTGCACTGCGTGCGCGTCCACGAGCTGCTTTAGAAGTTTTTGTGTGTTCACCTTCCAAAATTGCAACTTGTTCTTTGATTGCGTTTAAAATTTCTGTTGTGTTCATAGATTTTATTTTATATAAATTTAATTGTTTACTGTTCTCCTCCACCAATATATTCGCTAACGAAGAATTTCAGTGTATTTCCTACTTGTGTTTCAAGTTTTTCATTTTGCATTCCTTTAGCAATCTGGAATGCTTTCATTAAATGGTCCATAAGGTCTGCTTCTGTACCTTTCATATCTGCTGATATGTCTTCGAATCCACCGGTTACATCTGCAGGGGCTTCATCGGCAGGTACATCTTCTAAAGAAACATCTTCAACGTCAGTATCTGTTACTTCAACGTCTTCTACTTTGTCTTTTTTCTTAGCTTCGTCGATATCATATCCTCCGTAACCATCAAATTCATCAGTGTCTCCAAAATCGTTAGGATCACCATCATAGAAATCATTACTATAATCGTAATTATCCTCTTCATCTGTATAGCTATCAGAGGCATCATCATATCCTTCAGATCCTCTATATGCCGGCCCATTTTCACCTTCGTAAACTGGGTCGTAGTCGCTATTTAATTCAGCATCTGTTTTATCACTATCGTCGATATCTAATTCTAATTCAGCAACAATCATTTCTTTGATTTTTGCTTTCATACCTTCACGTTTACCTGCTTTTTTTCCTTTTTCGTATTCGTATTTGTCTACGTCAGCTCTTTCTTCACGAGATTCGTTTTCGTTGATTGATTTCATTGAAGGATTTAAATTCTCAAGAGCTTTGCTTTCTTTTAAGAATTTTTTTAGGTCAAAATTATCTGCCATTTTATTATAAATATTAAATTATTTCTTAGTTGTTGCGTATAAATATTCGGAAATTAGTGTTCCTATAACTCCTGCTTTCTGTCTAATAAGAACCCATTCATCTCTTTTTAGTTTATGAGAATTTTTATATGAAATACCTAATACACCTATTAATTGATCATCTAAGCTATATAAACCAAGCATACATACTGATTTGGTTCCAAATTGGGTAGTCATATATTCTAAACCATATGTATCTTCTGCTGTAGATATATCATCAATTGCGAGTTCTGTGTCTTTATAGATTTTAGATAATACTCTAGGGAATAGAGATACAGGAATATTTTGAAATGTATGTTGTAAATGAGGGAGATCTGGGGTTGCTTTCTCATAGAATATAGAGAATTTTTGGATTGATTTGCCTGTAGGGTAAAAATGACCTCCATTATGGAATTGTTGTAGCCATACTCTATCACAATCCAATTCATTAAGGATAATTTCAAGTTGATGATCAACTAAAGTAGAGGCTTCTAGGGCCTCTCTCATCGGAGTTATTTTCTCCTTTTTTTCCATTTTTAATCTAGTCCAACTTACCAAAATTGGACCAAATACTGCTGTTATTAACGCTACCGCAATCGTAGTTACCATTGCAAAAGTTTCCATTATTTTTTTAGAGAGTTTAAATGTTTAACCATTTCACTTAAAGCGTGTTCTGCACGCTCTTTATCAATCCCACCAACCCATTTTTGTACTTCACCATTTTCGGAAACGTATCCTTCTTTACCTTCTGAAAGAATATTTTCAAAGTAACTTTTATATTCTTCTATTTGTTGATCAATTTCTGAATTGTATACTTGATCAATATGTTTTTGCCATGTACCATTAATTTTCATTTGGGTCTCAGTAACTGTTCTACAGTCTAAACATTCACCAAATGATTTATAATAAAATGGATCTAATTGTTTATCCATTACTTGTTTGCAATTTGGGCAAAATAATGGAACTGCTACTTTTTTAAATTTATCTAGTTTGGTAACATTTTCTTTAATACCATCTTTAATGGTCCAAGTTCTACCTCCAGATGTCCAAACATCACCTTCTTTATGTTCCTCTTCTTGAGGACCATTATAACCAATTCCCATAGTAGTACGATTACCATGTTTACCTGCTACCAGGTTACGTAAACGTTCTACGTCTCTTTTTTGGAATTCTTTTTTTAAAACTGAATCTGACATTATAGTCCTAATTTTTGTAGTTGTTTAATTGTATTAGCTGTAGATGTATGTAGAATGCCTATACCTCCATTTGCATTCCATCTGTCGATGGTATCTTGTCTATCGTCTATAAGTATACGGTTTTTACCAGCATATTCTGCTTTGAATTTAGCTGGTTTAAAGTATAATTTTTTCATTCCATCTAAACGAGCAACCCATTCTGTTTTTCCTTGTCTAGAACCTGGGTCTAATGAAGGGGCAGTTAAGATATATGGGTTATATCCTTTAATATAGTTCCAAAGTGTTTGTCCATCAGGCATCCATTCTAGATTTACCCAATAGTCATATTCTGTTAAGCCTTTATCTTTTAAACTACGAGCTAACAATCCCCAAAATTCATTTCTATCTTGTAGGTCAGAATGTTTAGTATGTTTACCAGTTAAATCTTCATATCCTTTATCAAAGTCAACTAATACACCATCCATATCACAAAAAATGATATATTTGGGTTTAATTGCCTCGTATAAGTCTAATAGTGTGGGTGTTTTTTTCATATTAAAATTTGGGCAAATTTAATGCAGGTAATCTGCTTCTCCAAAGATCTAGTATTTCTTCTTTTTCTTCAGGTGTAATATCTTGAGCATCTAAATAAGTGTCTATAACATCTTTGAATACACGTTTTTCTTTTTTGGCACGTAAATACATTCCTTGCAAGTTAGCATCTACTTCTTTTTCAAGTTTGAAATATTGAGAAGGTGGTAACATTTTAGCATCAATTATTTTGCGGATCAATGTATCATCTTCCATCCATTTAGAAGGTTTAGCTACATCACCTTCACCATGAGTTAAATGTTCAACTTCGTGGCGAATTACATCTTTTAGATTCATTGAAATTTCTTCCCAAAATTCAGGGAGTTTTTCAGGATCTACTTCAAATCTTACTTCAATGTAATCGATATAATCATTGGCACCACCATCTACTTTAAGTCCTCCAAGATTAGGAACAAATGAAATATTTGCATCTACATCTATATCTTCTCCTTCAAATGGGAAAAATTCATTAACACGAGATGCTTCCGCACCATTGTTATAATCTTCTTTCCACTGGTTGAAGATTTTAGAAGAAATAACATTTGTAATTTTATCGTAACGTCCTTCGTTTAATGGAATTGGTGTATTATCATGTCCACATTTATGGCAAACATATAAATCATCTCCACCATCTTTTATTGGCCAATTCCATCCACAATTATCACAAATAATATCTGTAGCTGTTACTATTTCATTTAAATTTTCATTTAACTTTTTAAAATCTACAATATCAGTTTCTAGGGCTTTAGAAAAAGAATCTAAAACATTCTCCTTACTTGGAATTATATCGTTATACTTATATTCAGGCTCAACACTCCATGTACTAGGTTTAAAATCTATATCACCTTCAATTTTATTATATTTCCACCATCTACCTTCTTTAGTAACAGATATTTTTGCTGTATTTCCATCAGCATCTGTAACATTATAAATGTAAGATATAACAGGTTCAAGGTAATCTCCTTTTTTTAGTAAAAGGTTTGATGATTTATATTGGTTTAGATTTTTAGGTAAACCAAATCCATATTCACTAGATAAGTAATTTAAAAATTCTTTATCTATCTTAAACATTTTATCACTAAAGAATTGGAACGTACCTCCATTTTTAAGTGAATCATTTACTGTTTTGGCTAATGATTTAATGTCATCTAAATGATATACTACTTGAGCAGCTAAGATTTTATTTGCTTTTGGGAAACTATAGGGTTGATTTAAATTATATTCAATATATATTTTTTCATCTTTTATTTCACCTGGTTCTTGGGCAAATTGTTCTACAGGAATATTATCTACTATAACAATATTTTTTTCAGGGAAAAAGTTAGTTTCACCACCACCCATATCATATGTTAAATTCGAGATTTTTGATAATATTTTTATAGGTGCTTCTTTATAAGTTCCATCTGCTTTTACAATATAAACTTTTGGTGTAGAAGGACCGGTATTACTATATTCATTTAGATGGAAAGATTTGTTTTCGCCTTCAGTTAATGTGTCTGTCCAGTTACGGAAAGTTATATTGCCTTTTTCGTATGCTTCTCTTTCGATTTCAGGTAAATCACCTTCTTCGTTTGTATTTTGGGTTGTAATATTACCTAAACGATTCTCACAATTTTGCATATGATGGATCATCTCATGCGCGTATGAACGCATAACATCTTTAGGATGACGCTCCATTGTATAAAGTACTACAACGCGTTTATTCGGGTCGTAATACGCTGTTTTACCGAAGAAATCTCTAGCGTTTTCAACATCATCGTTTATAAATTTTACTTTAGGTAAAGGACGAATATTCATCTCCTTACTTAACATGTACTCTGTAAGTGATTTGATTAATTTAGGATAGTCATGTTCGCTAGGTTCAGCGTACATTTCATTAAGTGGGGTTTTTTGCAAGATAGACCAAACTTTTTCTTTTTCCTCGTCTGTAAGTTCAGTTGGAAGATATGATTGGAATCGTTCTTTTTCTCCACCAATTAAAGCAGCACGTGTGTTTGTACCACTAATACGATCTTCACCTTCGGATTTGATAACGATAGGTTTAAAGTTATCGTATTTACCTTTTAAACTATCGAAACGTTTCAAATCACCTAAATCCATTTCACCTCTAATCCCTACTACAGGATAATAGGTGATTTCTGGGTTATTTTTGATTAATGAGCTAACGTCTGAAATAGGAGATGAATTGTCTGATATTTTAATTTCAACGTTTGAGGGTAAATACTTTTTGTAAATATCCCATATAGCTTTACTTTCCTCTTTAGTTACACCATCCCGTGTTTTGTGTCCTATAAGAACAATTACTTTAGATACTTCAGGGCGGTTTGCTACTTCATCTACTAATGCAAAATGACCAAGTGTAGGCGGTTTAAAACCACCAGGTACTAAAGCAATACCACCTTGGTTTGCTTCCAATATAGGTTGTATAAGCGCTTTAACTAACGAATTCATTTATTTTATTTTTAGCGGTATCTAAAGTATCAAATTTAGGTAATTGATTAACCATAGATTCAATATCTTTATTCAATTGAGCTTTATCAGCATCTGATTTTGCTTGTTCTTCTGGGGTTTTAGGTTTACCTATAGCTGTAGA
>CAIJZF010000389.1 GCA_903825095.1 uncultured Bacteroidota bacterium
GTACTTGGCAGATTCACTTTATTTCCCAGCAGGCACTAACTATAAATATAGTAATACCGGTTATGCCATCTTAGCACTCATTGTAGAAAAAGTAAGTGGACAAGATTTTGCTGTTTTTTTAAAGGAAAATATTTTCAAACCATTGGGGATGAAATCGACAGTTGCATTTGAACAAGGAAAATCAACGGTTATAAATAGAGCTTATGGAAGTTCCTTTGAAAATGGAGTCTGGACACAGACCGACCAAAGCCTTACCAGTGCAGTATTAGGCGATGGGGGCATTTATACCAATACCATTGAAATGACTAAATGGGTCAAGGCTTTATGGGACTATAAATTCATCAGTGCTGAAATGCAAAAAAATGCATGGAGCAGAAAAAAATTAGATAATGGAAAGCTCATTGATTACGGATATGGATGGCATGTAGAGGATTATAATAATATTACGCATCCCTACCATGATGGAAGTTCTATAGGTTTTAGAAATAATATTTTATTATTTCCTAGTCAAAAATTAATGATTATTGTATTAACCAATAGAAATGAGGGCGACCCAATTATTGAAGCTAAAAAAATTGCAGACCTTTATTTAAATTAAATAGAGTCTGCCATTTCCCATTAAAATATCTTATTAATTTGTATCTTTAAAATATATAAATAAATTTATTAAAACGATTGTTATGTACACTTCTATTAGTGCTTTTAAATATATCACTCCTTTTATATTATATGTATTATCCTTACTTGCTTTTCAAGGGGAAGGTTTAATATGTTATGCTCCCTTAATGTATACTTTTTTTGCAGTACCCCTGCTTGAACTATTTATAAAAGCCAGCCCCGCAAATTTAGACGAAGTAGAAGAATCCTTAGCGAAACAAAATAAACTATACGATTTCATTTTATATGCAGCTGTAATCATGCAATATTATTCTCTTTGGATTTTCTTAAACTCTTTACAAGCCCCTGCTTTATCTACAGCCACCATAGCAGGTAGAGTCATCAGTATGGGCTTATTATGTGGTGCCTTTGGAATTAATGTAGCACATGAATTAGGACACCGTGTCAATAAAATGGAACAAACTTTTGCCAAAATGCTTCTATTAACTAGCTTATACATGCATTTTTTTATTGAGCATAATAAAGGCCATCACAAACATGTGGCAACAGCTTCAGATCCAAGTACGGCTAAGTACAATCAATCTTTATATGCCTTCTGGCCGCAAACTTTAATAGGTACTTATAAAAGTGCCTGGAAAATTGCGAATGAAGAATTAAGTAAAAAAGGACATGCTTGGTTTTCCCTTAAAAATGAAATGCTTTTATTCCAAATCATTCAATTGCTTTTATTAGTAGGAATTTTTAGCTTGTTTGGACTAAGTACCACTTTATTATTTATGGTAGCTGCTTTAATGGGTGGTTTATTATTAGAGTCCGTTAATTATATTGAACACTACGGACTTACTAGAAATGAAACAGGAGATCATCAATTTGAAAGAGTACAACCCCATCATAGCTGGAATAGCAATCATATTATTGGTCGTCTAATGTTATTTGAATTAAGCCGTCATAGCGATCATCACTACTTAGCTTCTAGAAAATATCAAATACTAAGAAGTTATGATAATGCGCCACAAATGCCTACAGGCTATCCTGGTATGATTTTACTTTCATTGGTTCCTCCCTTATGGTTCAAAGTAATGAACAACCAAATGAAAAAATATAATTTAAAAGGCTAATTACTGTTTTAATTTAATTACAAATATGCCTGAAGATGAAATGCTATTAGGCCTAAGTGAGGTTAAATCAATCACTATATCTTTTCCTTTTTGTTTCCAATTTGTTTTTACATCAGCACCTAAAACAGTTGCAGTAGCGCTGCTAGGTAATTTTAAATCTCTAACAGTAAGTGTATTACGATAAGAAGGTACAATACAATAAATATCATTTCCTTTTTTAGTGAAAAAAGTTTCTATATATGCACTATCGCTTTGCGGCACCACAAGTTTTGCCACATTATAATTAGCCATAAAACTAGCTCCCTTTTTAGGTGGTACATAGCCCTTGCTCCACTGAGCAGGCCTCCAGGCTTCGGTTTCATAAATGGCTTCTCCATTCATTGCTAACCAATCACCTATGTCGGATAAGCGTTGCTGCATAATCACAGGAATGGTTCCATCTGCAGCAGGTCCGATATCTAATAATAAATTGCCGCCTCTTGAAACAATATCACCTAGCATTAATATTAAATCATGACTACTTTTATAATCTTTCAATTGTTCATTTCTATTATAGCCATAAGAATACCCTACTCCTTGACTTTCTTCCCATATAATACTTGCATCCATACCACTTCCGTATTCAGAAGTTGTATACATAGCTCCATGATTTTTCTCTCTTGTATTATTTCCCCAACGATCATTCACGACCACTTCATTTTTTACCGGTGATTCATTAAATAACCAAGCAAGCAGTGCGGGGCTTTGCCAAGCGGTATCTGAAATATCCCATTCCCCATCAGAAAAAATAACAGAGGGCTTATACTTGGTGACTAAATCTTTAAACTGTGGTGTCATATGTTCAGTCACATATTTTTTACGGTCATGCATCCATAAGGGATTAAACCATTCGTATAAAGAATAATAATAACCCATTTTAAGTCCTGCATCTCTAACTGATGTAGATAAGTCTCCTAATAAATCACGCTTAGGCGTTCCTGTTACTGCATTCCAAGGTCTGTTCCAATCACGATCGGCTTCAGCACTATTCCATAAGGTATAGCCATCATGGTGTTTAGAAGTAAGTACTACATAACGAGCACCCGATTTTTTAAATACATCGGCCCACTGATTCGGATCAAACATTTCTGCTTTGAACATAGGTTCAAATTGGTCATAAGCAAAACTGCTTCCATAATTTTTATTATGAAAGGCCATAAAATCTTTTTGCTTTTCAAATAATCTGTGACCATACCACTCTGAATAACTATAACCACTATTAGGCATAATGGGTGCATAAGCAGGCACCGAATACACACCCCAATGAATAAAAATGCCAAACTTATCTTGATGAAACCAAGAAGGAATTTTTCTAGTGTTCAAGGATTCCCAATTGGCTTGATAATTTTGTGCATTTGTTTTTCCTGCAATTGCAAGAAGTAAAAAGAAAAGAAAATATTTTTTCATAAGGGTTATTTATAAATTCATTAAAAATTATCGGCTTCTCTATAAGCTTTAATTAAAGCTAATTCGCCTGCTGAGCCTGCACCCAGTTTTCCATGTTCCATACCTAGCACTCCTTTGTAACCCTTACTATGTATATGTTTGAAGATGTTATGATAATTCATCTCACCCGATCCTGGTTCATTACGACCCGGGTTATCTCCAATTTGGAAATAACCAATTTCAGACCAACATCTATTTATATTGTTAATAATATTGCCCTCATTTTTTTGCATGTGGTACATATCAAATAAAATTTTGCATGCAGGGCTATTGATGGCTTTACATATTGCATAGGTTTGAGCTGAGTAGCGTAAGAATAAATCGGGTGTATCGCTTAAAGGTTCTAAAACAGTGATTAAATTATTTTTTTCTAAAATTTCTACCCCTGCTCTTAAGCCTTCAATGACATTGCCTGTTTGAATATCCATGGGCAATCTTCTATCAAAATTACCAGGTACAGTGGTCATCCATTTTGCATTGGTTCTTTTAGCAACTTCCACTGCTTCCTTACAAGATGCTGTAAATTTATCTTTCCATTCTTGAGAGCCGGTAGTTAAATTAATTTTATCATTAATAGAAAAGTTCACTACAAATACTCCCATATGCATACCTAAGGCAGCCAAGGTGTCTCCAATTTTTTGTTGCATTTCAGGGGTTCTGCTCATCATGCCATTGTCCTCAATGGCAGTAAAACCAATACTATGCGCATATTTTATTTGATCAATAAAATCAGGCCCTGCTATATTTTCAAACATACCGTCATGAATGGCATAATGTAATTTATAAGGTGTGGTGTCTGCTGAAGTAGTTGCTTTTGCATTTTGTGCTAACAAACCAGTACCCGCTAAAAGAGAGCCACCTACTAAAACATTTTGTTTTAAGAAATTTCTGCGTTCCATAGTTTTGTATTTTTTTATAGTTTAAATTTAGGCATAAGTATTAATAAGAACAAGTTTGAAACCATTCATTTATATAATAAGCCTTCTTGTATTTTCTACACCCTTGGCGCATGCACAAGCTGGGAAGTATAGTTATTCTGAAATAAAGATGGGATCGCCCTTCAATATAATTATTGTCAGTGCCGATTCAGTCAAGGCCAATCGTTTAGCGCGTAACTGCTTTCAATTAGTAGACTCCCTAGCGCATATTTTTAGCAATTACGACTCCAGCAGTGAACTTTCAAAAATCAATGCCAGTGCAGGTTTACTGCCTTTCAAAATGTCAACTGCTATGTTGGATTTAATACAAAAATCTGAACAAGCCTTTATACAGTCGAAAGGCGCATATGATATTAGCATTGGTCCTTTAAGTAGTTTATGGAGAAATGCAAGAAAGTCTAAAGACTTCCCCAATACAACTACAGTGCTTGCTACTAAAAAATTAGTAGGATTAGCTCAAGTAAAAATTAATAAGCGTTTAGGCACTATTTTTCTTCCCAACTCTGGTATGCAATTAGATTTTGGAGGTATTGCTAAAGGTTATATTGCTCAGTGGGTAATTGATTATTTAAAAACGAATGGAATACAGCAAGCCTTAGCCGATGCAGGTGGTGATATTGTATTGAGTGGTGCTCCACTCAATAGTAAAGGTTGGCTTATTGGTGTGAACCTACCTGAAACAACAGATGACTTGTTAAATAAAAAACTACAAGTATCCAATTGTTCGGTAGCCACTTCAGGAGATGTGTATCAATATTTTGAAAAAGAGGGAGTGAAATATTCTCATATCATTAACCCGCTTACTGGCTATGGTGTAAGCAGCCTAAGAAATGTAACTATTATTGCCAAAACCGGTGCCACAGCGGATTGGCTGGCCACCGCTTGTAGTATCTTGCCAATGAAGGAAGCCAAGGCCTTAGCCTTATCTAATCAGGCTGCTTTATTTATAAGTACGCTTCAAAAGGGGAAATTACATTTTGAGTCCACCTCTAATTTTAAAAATTACTGGCAAACCACAGGTATAAATCAAGGTAAAAAATAGACAAAACAATAAAATAAGTTTTATCTTAATACACTAAACCAAGGGCATTGAAATTGTATAAAATAATTTTAAGTATCTATTTTTTAATGACGGCATTTTCATTTGCTCATGCGCAAGAAAATAATTTTACAAGTTATGATCAGCCCATGATAGGATCTTCACTTCGTTTTAAAATGGTACCCATCAAAGGAGGAGATTTTTTAATAGGAAGTGCAGAGAATGAAAAAGGAAGAAATAAAGAGGAGGGTCCTCAAAAAAAAATTACCATTGCCCCTTTTTGGATGAGTGCTTATGAAGTCACTAGAGATGAGCTAGATGTATTTTTAAAAGACGAGAGCACCAGCCAGAATGTAAGTGTGGACGCTATTACAAGACCTAGCCCTCAATATGTTGATTTAAGTTGGGGCATGGGAAAAGAAGGAGGCTACCCTGCTAATAGTATGTCACAATATGCAGCTATTATGTATTGTAAATGGTTGTATCAAAAAACTAAAATATTTTACCGACTACCTACAGAAGCAGAATGGGAATATGCATGCAAAGCAGGAATTACTTCTGCTTATTTTTTTGGAAACAATGCAGCGGATTTAGATAAATATGCATGGTATGAAAAAAATAGTGAAAATACATTTCATAAAGTAGGCAGAAAACTACCTAACCCTTGGGGCTTATATGATATGCTTGGTAACCTAACTGAATGGACCTTGGATCATTATGACGAGGCAGCTTTTGAAAAAATTTCTAATAATGAATTTAAAGTAGCACCCAACTTAGTTAGGTATCCAAAAACATTAAAAGGAGGAAGTTATCTAGACCCTGCTACTGAATTAAGATCATCAAAAAGAATTCATTCAGATCCTATTTGGAATAGAAGAGATCCACAAATTCCAAAAAGCAAGTGGTGGTTAACAGAAGCAAAACAAGTGGGCATAAGGCTTGTACGCCCTTTGAATCAACCCACAGAGGAAGAAATTAAACAATTTTTTAAGGCCTATTTAAATTTATAAATTAAAAATTACCATTATGAACAAACCATTTTCGGGAAATAATTCACGAAGAGATTTCGTAAAAGGAACCAGCCTTCTTGCAGGAGGTATTTTAGCAGCGCCCTTATTATCGCGCGCCAATTTTTTCTCCGGCTCAGATGATACCATTAAAATTGCAGTAGTAGGTTGCGGTGGAAGAGGAACCGGTGCCGCTATGCAAGCATTGTCTAGTAAACAAAATGTAAAAATTGTTGCGATGGCCGATGCCTTTAAAGACAATTTGGATAGTTGCCATACATCTTTAACTGAAGAAATAAATAATAGCATTGGAGAATTAGCGAAAAGATTAGATGTACCTGAAGAAAGAAGATTCACAGGTTTTGATGGTTATCAAAAAGCCATTGCACTTGCAGATGTAGTCATACTTGCTACCCCTCCAGGTTTCAGACCCATTCATTTTGCAGAAGCAATTAAACAAGGCAAGCATGTATTTATGGAAAAGCCAGTGGCCACAGATCCTGCAGGTATTCAAAGTGTGCTTGCTACCGCTGCTATTGCGAAACAGAAAAAATTAAATGTAGTAGTAGGTTTACAAAGACATTATCAAAATTCTTATCGTGAACTCTATAAAAGAAAAGATTTAATTGGAGACATTACTTCTGCACAAGCATGGTGGGATAATGATGGTGTTTGGGTAAGACCTAGAAAATACAACCAAACAGAAATGGAATACCAAATGCGTAATTGGTATTATTTTAATTGGTTATGTGGTGATCATATCACTGAACAACATATTCATAATTTAGATGTGA
Organism: uncultured Bacteroidota bacterium; assembly: GCA_903825095.1. Next base: position 7,000 of record CAIJZF010000389.1, read on the forward strand.
TTAACTGGTTCAAAGGGGGTCATCCAGTGAAAGCACAAGGTTTGGGCGGACGTCAGGTAAGAAAAGGGAAAGAAAATGGTGAAATTTTTGATCATCATTTTGTAGAATTTGAATATGCCGATGGTTCTATCTTAAATAGTCAGTGTAGACATATTCCTGGCACCATGAGTAAGGTGGATGAATTATTAGTAGGTACGAAAGGAAAAATATTTTGTGGGGCTGCACATATTAAGGACCATACGGGTAAACTTATTTATCAGTACGATACTAAATTAGAGAACAATCCTTATCAAACAGAACATGATGAATTGTTTGCAGCCATTGCCAAAGGTGAATATAAATTTGCCGATGCAGAAAATGGAGCAAGCTCGACCATGACTTCCATTTTAGGTAGAATGGCTACTTATTCTGGTCAAGTGATTGACTGGGATAAAGCCATTAACTCTGGTATTGATATTCATCCAAAAGTATACGATTGGAATGCGGAGCCTCCTGTACTTCCTAATGCTGATGGGTATTATCCAGTGGCTATACCTGGTGTAACTAAATACTTTTAAACATTGAATAAAGTATTCATGCTGGTATAAATAATACCATTTTAAAATACAACCCTTCTAAATAAAACCCTGAGCTAAAATGGCTCGGGGTTTTTTATTAAAACAATAATAAAAATGATTTGTACTGAGCCGCCATCGATTTAATAAAATCGGTAAGCTTGTATTTGCTTAAGACTTCATAAGAAGTGTCTGCAGCACCTTGCACTAAACCAACGCAATTAGGTTTGCCGCAATTGCAAACAAACTGCTGTGCCATGCGCCATTCTGTGGCTGGATAAAAAAAGCAAAGTTCATCACCTGCCTGAATATCACTCACGCATTCTAATTGCATGGTACTGGTGTTAAATAAAACATTGGGTTCGCAAGAATGGTTTACATATTGTAAATATTCAGGAAACAAATGAATATGTTTGGTTTCACTAATTTGAACTGTTAAATAGTTAGGGGTATCTACAATTTTAGAAGCATCAAAGGCAACAATATTGTCACCTATTTTGAAGTTAGTGCCAGCAAACAAGCCATGCTGTTCATTGTTAGCATTTTTTTTAACAACACAATGCTCATGCTCACTAATTAAAATAAAGGTGTCTTTTTTTTCAGGGGACATAAAAAAATTTAATTATTTATTAACTCTAGTAAATTTTTCGTTTCTGCCCAATAAGGAGAAACCTATATAGCCTCTAATGTTCAGGGTTTGCTTGTCTTCACTTAACCACATTTTACTACTATAGGTAGAGCCTCCTTCTGGATCATAAATTTTACCTTCTACCCACTGTGGTGCCTCCCAGGTAAAATCACTTAACATCACCATACCTTTCACTTCTCTATTTCTTAAA
>CAIJZF010000390.1 GCA_903825095.1 uncultured Bacteroidota bacterium
TAACTGAAATGATAGCAGAGGCAGTAGTGGCGCGTAAATTAGAAACTACTTCTCATGAATTATTAAATGCTATTCATCCGCACCCAACCATGAGTGAGGGATTAAAAGAAGCAGTAGCAGCTGCTTATGGTGAAGCAATCGATATCTAACTAGTGTAAATAAAATAGACGAATGGCTCGTGATTCAAATTATTTGAGTGCGAGCCATTTTTAACAATAATGAAGTACGAAAAAGAAATTAACCGAAGAAAAACATTTGCCATTATCTCTCACCCAGATGCTGGTAAAACGACTTTAACTGAAAAGTTATTGTTGTTTGGTGGCGCCATTCAAACAGCAGGTGCGGTAAAAAGCAATAAGATAAAAAAACACGCTACCAGTGACTTTATGGAAATTGAGCGTCAAAGAGGTATCTCGGTGGCCACTTCCGTAATGTCTTTTGAGTATAATAATATTTTAATTAATTTATTAGATACACCAGGTCACAAGGACTTTGCTGAAGACACTTACAGAACTTTAACTGCGGTGGATAGCGTTATACTCGTTATCGATTCTGTGAATGGAGTAGAGGCGCAAACCAGAAGACTGATGGAAGTCTGTAGTATGCGCGATACACCTGTAATTGTTTTTATAAATAAAATGGATCGCGACGGAAAGAATAGGTTCGATTTATTAGAAGAGATTGAAGCGGAATTGAAAATTTCTTTACACCCTATGACCTGGCCTATTAATAGTGGTAAGGAATTTAAAGGGGTGTATAATTTGCACGATAAAAATTTAAGATTATTTGCTGCAAGTACGAAGGCTACTGAAGAGGACACCGTTGCCATTGAAGATTTAGCAAGTACTGTATTAGAAGAAAAAATTGGAGAGAAAGACGCAGCCGTTTTAAGAGAGGATGTTGAATTAATTGATGGCGTTTACGGAGCCTTAAACCCATCGGATTATTTAGCGGGTAAAATTGCGCCGGTATTTTTTGGATCGGCTGTGAATAATTTTGGAGTGAAAGAAATGCTAGATACTTTTATTCAAATAGCACCGGTCCCAAGAGATAGAGAAACCAGTGTAAGAACTTTAGCGGTAGGAGAAGATAAATTCAGTGGCTTTATATTTAAAATACATGCCAACTTGGATCCTAAACACCGCGACCGTATTGCCTTTATGCGTGTATGTAGTGGAAAATTTGAACGAAATAAATATTATAAGCATGTTCGTTTAGAGAAGGATGTGCGTTTTAGTAACCCTTATAGTTTCTTGGCACGCAGCAAGGATGTTATTGAAGACGCTTATGCAGGAGATGTGGTAGGTTTATTTGATACAGGTAATTTTAAAATAGGAGATACACTTACTGAAGGAGAAAAATTTTATTTCACAGGTATTCCTACTTTCTCACCAGAAATATTCAAGGAACTCGTAAATAAAGACCCTTTAAAAACCAAACAACTTGAAAAAGGCATTACCCAATTAACCGATGAAGGGGTGGCTCAATTATTCACTCAGTTTGGTGGGAATAAAAAAATTATTGGTTGCGTGGGTGATTTACAATTTGAAGTCATTCAATACCGTTTATTACAAGAATATGGCGCTGCCTGTGAATTTAGAACCCTGCCTTTTTATAAAGCTTGTTGGTTAACTTCCAAGGATCAAAACAAACTACATGACTTTTTAAGATTCAAGCAACAAAATGCCGCTATGGACAAGGACGAAGCGCCAGTGTATTTAGCACAAAGTGAATGGTTCTTGAATACAGAAATTACGAATAACCCCGATATTACCTTTCATTTCACCA
>CAIJZF010000391.1 GCA_903825095.1 uncultured Bacteroidota bacterium
GTTCCTAAGCAAGATTTCTCTTATGATTTAAAAGGCTTCACAGTAGGTGGTGCTTTAATTAAAAATAAATTATTCTATTTTGTCAATGCAGAACAAGAAGAAAGATCTGCTCCTGCTCATACATGGACAGCTTCTACTTCTTCTTCAGCGCCTAATGGTACTACTATTTCTAATGCGAACGCTGCAGACTTAGATGCCTTAGCTGCTTTCTTAAAATCAAAATACAATTATGATCCAGGGGCTTACCAAAATTATGCTTATGCCTCTAAATCTAAGCGTTTAACAGCTAAGATTGACTGGAACATTAACGAGAACAACACTTTTAGTTTAAAGTATAGTTATTTGAAATCTTCTAGTGATCAACCACCTTCTAATAGTGGTTCAGTTGGTCGTAGACAAGCAGATGCAACTGCACTTCCTTTCTATGGTGCTGGATATGTAATCAACAATAACGCAAATATTTTTATTGCTGAGTTGAACACGAAGTTCTCTAATAGAATGAGCAATAAATTACAAATAGGTTATTCTGCTTTAAGAGATTTCAGAACTGCTTTATCTGAAAAAGAATTTCCAATGGTGGATATCTTAGATGGTTCAGGAACTATTACAAGTAGTAAGCCTTTTACATCTTTCGGATTTGAGTTATATACTTATGGCAACAAATTAAATACCGATGTTTTCCAATTCAATGATATCTTATCTGTATATGCAGGTAACCACGAGATTACTGCTGGAATTCAGTCTTCTTATAAAAAATATTTAAATGGTTTCTCTCCTAACTATTCTGGAACATACCGTTTTAATAGCTTAGCCGATTTCTATGCAGCTGCTGCTGGAACAAAACCTGCTGGTTTGTATAACCTATCTTATACATTAGGCGGTGGTGCTTTCCCATTAGTAGGTCCTAAGGATTTTGAAGCTGGTTTCTTCATTCAAGATAAATATAGAGCTACAGATAAGTTAACTATTACTTATGGTATCAGAGCTGACTATACAAATTTCTACAATACTTTCTTGTACAACCCAGTAGTAGATACCTTAACAAAGTTCTACCAAGGTATTCATGCCAATACAGGTTCTCAACCAAGTACAGCTATTCAAGTTTCTCCAAGAATTGGATTTAACTATGATATATATGGTGACCAAACTTTACAAATTCGTGGTGGTGCTGGTTTATTCCAAGGCGCTCCTCCTTTTGTATGGCTTTCTAACCAAGCTTCTAACTCAGGTATGGCTTTATTTGGAAGTATTGCTTCAGGTACAACTTATAATTTCTCTCCAGATATTAATGCGAACCGTCCGCAAGCAACTGCAGGTTTATCTAGTTCTTATGCAATTAACGTTACCGATCCTAACTATAAATTCCCTCAAGTATTTAAATCTACTTTAGCGGCAGATAAAAAATTAGGTAATGGTTGGACAGTGACTGCAGAAGGTTCTTATACTAAGCAATTAAATGCTTCTGTATTCCAAAACATTGCACTTCCTTCAACTGGTTTAGTGCGTTTATCTGATGGTCGTTGGAGATTCCCTTATCAATCATCTTATCCTTATGGTGGTTCACAAATGGTTACTGGAAGTACTGTTAAAGCTAGTGCTGCAAACCCTACAATTAGTAATGCTATTTACATGACTAATTCAAATGCGGGTTATGCTGCTACAGGAACTTTACAAATTCAAAAGGTAAGTAAAAACTTTATAGCTACTGCAGCTTATACAAGACAAGTTGCTTATGATGCAGCGGTGACTGGTTCAACCGCACAAACAATGTGGGGTTCTAAAACAA
>CAIJZF010000392.1 GCA_903825095.1 uncultured Bacteroidota bacterium
AAACATTTTATATCGGCCTTTGGAGAACACGTAATTGGAGAAGAAGTAGAGCAAGCATTATTGGAAGTAGCTAAAAATATGGATGTGTCGGTGGTAGAATTTACAGTGGCTCCTTTTATTCAACAAGGGGAAGGGAAAAGTTACCACGAATGGTTTATTGAATTTGAAAAGAAGCCTGCAGATATGGCTTTGTTTAGTAAGAGGTTGAACGAAGCGCTTTGTACTAAGAATGTTTATTACGAGGATTTAATGGCAGGGTCTATTTTAGCGCCTTTGCAAATTAAACCAATGCAAAAAAATGCCTTTATTGATTATATGAGAGCGCAGGGAAAATTGGGGGGTCAAAACAAAGTGCCCCGTTTAAGTAATGACCGAATTATTGCTAACGAGTTAATGCAATATATTGCGCCATAAAAAAATAATAGCTTAATTTTAATTTCTAAGAAAACAATTGGATGAGTCAAAAAAGAATTGCCATTTTCGGATCAACAGGGTCAATAGGGAAACAAACCCTTGAGGTAATTGCTGCACATCCTGAATTATTTGTAGCTGAAATATTAACAGCCCATTCCAACGAGTCTTTATTAATTGAGCAAGCATTACTATTCCAACCCAATATGGTGGTAATAGTAGATGTTACAAAATATGCCACTGTTAAAAAAGCATTAGAAGGCAAACCCATCAAAGTTTTTGCAGGAGAGGAAGCATTAGAGCAAGTAGCTGCCATGGATTGTTATGATTTTATGATGGCAGGCATTGTTGGCTTTGCAGGTTTAAAACCAACTCTAACAGCTGTTGAAAATGGGAAGGCCGTTGGTCTTGCGAATAAAGAAACTTTAGTAGTAGCTGGCGATATTGTTATGCGCAAGGCTAAAGAAAATAAAGCAGCTATTATTCCAGTGGACAGCGAGCACTCCGCTATTTTTCAATGCTTAGTAGGTGAACAAAATAATCCTATTGAAAAAATAATTTTAACAGCTAGTGGGGGTCCTTTCTTAGGAAAGAAACCTAATTTCTTAGTGAATGTAAAACGCGATCATGCCTTGCAACATCCTAATTGGTCCATGGGGGCTAAAATATCCATAGACTCTGCAACCCTTATGAACAAAGGGCTGGAGATGATTGAAGCAAGATGGTTATTTAATTTAGCACCTCATCAAATTAAGGTAGTAGTGCACGCGCAAAGTATTATTCATAGTATGGTGCAGTTTGAAGATGGAAGTATTAAAGCACAAATGGGACTGCCCGATATGAAATTGCCTATTCAATATGCCATGGCATTTCCGCAAAGATTAAAAAACAATTTTCCAAGGTATACTTTTGATAAACCGAATCTATTAAGTTTTGATGAGCCTGATACAAGAACATTCAGAAATTTACATTTGGCCAAGGAAGCCATGGAAAAAGGAGGCAATACACCCTGTGTTTTAAATGCAGCGAATGAAATTGCGGTCTATGCTTTTTTAAGAAATAGAATTGGATTTTTAGAGATGACAGAGCTTATTGAAAAAA
>CAIJZF010000393.1 GCA_903825095.1 uncultured Bacteroidota bacterium
CGCAGCAGCATTAGCATGCGTTGGAATTTTTTCCAATATTAAATTAACCGTTCTGAAAATATCTCTTTTTAAAGGCTCTCTACTTTGAACCAACTCTTGTAATAATGTATTAGCAATATTTAAATCGGATTCATTTAAGCCTTCTTGTACTAATACAACCGCTTCTTTTATTTTTTCTTTAATGGGTGCAAGGTATTTTTCCCATGCAGCTAATTTAGAAGCGCGCACGAATTGCTTTGCTGTATTTTCTACTTCTTGTAAAACTTCATCGGTAGCTAATTCATTGGCTAGAAGCCAGTCTCTCATTTGCTTATTGCAATCCCAGTTTCTTTCCCAGTCTAATCTTTCAATAGGCTTGTACCTTTCATGGCTACCACTAGTAGAGTGGCCTTGGGGCTGTGTTAATTCTTGCACATGAAATACAACAGGGGTATGCGTATCCCTAGTGTAACGAATACCTTCTTCAAAGGTTTCACATAAGGCTGCATAGTCCCAGCCTTTCACTGTGTAAATTTTTATTCCGTTGGTATTTTTTTCTTTTTGAAAACCTTTTAGCACTTCAGAAATAGAACCCTTGGTAGTTTGTAAAGCAGTGGGTACAGAAATACCATATCCGTCGTCATACACAAAAACAGCTAAGGGTACTTGTAATACACCGGCTGCATTAATGGCTTCCCAAAAATGTCCTTCGGAAGTACTGGCATCACCAATGGTACAAAAACAAACTTCATTGCCATTATTACTTAAATGTTGAAAGGAATCTTTATTTTTTGCATTTCTAAAACAATTAGAAGCAAAGGCTAAACCTAGGCCGCGCATCATTTGACCAGCGGTAGGAGCAATATCTGCAGAAATATTAAAGCTTTCAGTTAATTCATTCCACTCCCCCTTTTCATTTACAAATGCAGTGGCAAAATGTGCATTCATATTTTTACCTCCACTATAGGGATCGTTGTGGACATCGGAATAGAGTTGTGAAAAATAATCTTCTACATTGGCAACACCTAAAGCAAACATAAAAGTTTGGTCTCTGTAATACCCACTTCTAAAATCTCCTTTTTGAAAAAATTTGGATAGCGCAATTTGTGCCACTTCCTTACCATCTCCGAATATGCCAAATTTGGCCTTCCCTGTTAATACTTCCCTTCTTCCTAATAAGCTAACTTCCCTACTCATTATAGCCAATTTGTAGTCGGCGATAACGGAGTTCCGAAATGCCTCAAAGGAGAGCATGTCTTGGGCAGATACAGCTTCAAGGGTGGATTCCATTTGACAAAAATAGGGGTCAAAATGCATAAAAAGTACATTCATAACTAAAATCACCTAATTAGTGAAATTTCAATAAATTCGTAAGCCTATTTGGCCCAAAATGCTGAAAAAGAACCCCTTCAAATTACCCTAAAACCTTATACCATGAAAACAAGATTACTTATTCTAAGTTTACTCATTGCAGCCACTGGCTTTGCTCAATCAAGCGTGCGTTTTAATCAAACTAGCTATAATTA
>CAIJZF010000394.1 GCA_903825095.1 uncultured Bacteroidota bacterium
ATTGCTACAAAGGCAAATGAGTTTTATAAGGCTGTATAAAAAAAGCCTCCTACATTTAAGTAGAAGGCTTTTATATAAATAATTACGAGTTAATTATAATGTTTTTAAAACATCGTTCATACTTCTAACAGCGTCTGCGCTTTTGTTAAAGACTGCTTGCTCATCAGCAGATAAATCCATAGTAACAATTTTCTCCCAACCATTCTTACCAATTACTACAGGAACGCCTAAGCAAATATCTTTTTGTCCGTATTCGCCATTCAAGCTTACGCAACAAGTAAATAATTTTTTCTCATCTCTTACAATACTTTCTACTAATGCTGCTCCTGCTGCACCTGGTGCATACCAAGCGGAAGTACCTAATAATTTAGTAAGGGTGGCGCCGCCTACCATGGTATCATTTACAATTTTTTCTTGCGCTGCTGCATCTAAAAATTTAGTAACAGGAATGCTGTTCCAAGTAGCGTGCTTAATTAATGGAATCATAGTAGTATCGCCGTGTCCACCTACTACAATGGCGTTTAAGTCGGCAGGGCTACAATCTAAAGCAGTGCTTAATTGATATTTGAAACGAGCACTATCTAAAGTACCACCCATTCCAATAATTCTATTTTTAGGTAAGCCAGTAGACTGCAATGCCAAGTAAGTCATGGTGTCCATTGGATTACTAATAACAATAATAATAGCGTTAGGAGAGAATTTTAAAATATTCTCACAAACACCTTTTACAATACCTGCGTTTGTGCCAATTAATTCTTCACGTGTCATACCTGGCTTACGAGGTAAACCAGAAGTAATTACCACTACATCAGAATTAGCAGTTTTGCTGTAATCGTTGGTGCTACCACTAATTTTTGTATCAAATCCTAATAAGGCAGCGGTCTGCATCATGTCCTGTGCTTTACCTTCTGCAAATCCTTCTTTAATATCTAATAAGACTAATTCTTGAGCTAATTCTTTGCGAGCAATATTGTCTGCGCATGTTGCACCTACTGCTCCTGCACCCACTACGGTAACTTTCATATAATGTTATTTTTATTTGTGTGTTTTATTTTTACGGGACAAAGTTAGTTATTTACCTTCTATTATCTTAATCAATTCGAAAACATCTGCTCCTTGTTCATATACTTTTAACAATACCCCTTTTTGGTATAAGGCCACAAAGGGCGTCATTCTTGGGCGGTAAAAAGTAGGTAGGGTAAAATTAGGGTCGCGGCCAATAATCACATTGGGCTTATCCACTAAATTAAACTTGGCAGCAAATTTCTTAATAGACTCCATGTCGCGGTAGCTATCCCAAATAAACAGTACGTTTTTAAACTTATCTGCATACTTATTGATATCTCCTGCCTCTTTTTCGCAATGAGGGCAGTCTGGGCTAAAAATAATAATGCAGGTAAAAGGGTAAGATGGCATTTGTTTATTCGTGATTTCCTTACCATTCACTGAAGTAATAGTGAACGGAGGTATTTTATTGTTTTTTAAATAGGGTGCACCTGGATCACCGTTAATTTGTGCCTCCAATTGACTTATGAGTAAAAAACTAAGTAGGGTTGCAAAAATGTATTTCATACTATGAGTTTAAGTTTTGTTTAATTTGGAATTTTAATGAATTGTCTTGATTAAATTATTTAGAAGGGTTGGATTGCATGCGCATGGCCTTGGCATCTTGTAAAAAATCAGAAGCGAAAATAAAATTATTGAGTAGTTTATTTTCACTATATATAATGTCTTTATTAGAGCCTTCCCATTCTTTTTTACCTTGGTGTAAATAAATAATATGATTGCCTATTTCCATTACACTATTCATGTCATGGGTAACTACAATGGTAGTGATATTAAATTCAACAGTGAGTTCATGTATTAATTTATCAATAACCATGGAGGTTTGAGGGTCTAGGCCTGAATTAGGTTCGTCGCAAAATAAATATTTAGGTTTCATGACTAAAGCACGGGCTAATCCTACTCTTTTTTTCATTCCACCACTTAATTCAGCAGGAAATTTGCCATTCACGCCCTCTAATTTAACACGGGCTAGAATTTCGTTTACTTTTATTTTTTTCTCCTCAACGGATAAGTTAGAAAACATATCTAATGGAAATTTTACATTGTCTTCCACTGTTAAAGAATCAAATAAGGCATTCCCCTGAAATAACATACCTAGGTTCTGTCTTAAATCTTTTCTTTCTTCTTTATCCATTGTAGATAAATGTATTTTGTCAAATACTATTTCGCCTTTATCGGCTTTTAATAAATCCACAATACATTTTACAAGAACCGTTTTACCACTTCCACTTGTGCCTATAATTAGATTACATATACCTGGCTTGAATTGAGCACTGATATCATCAATGACAACCTTGTCGCCAAATTTTTTGCTAATATTTTGTATTTCAATCATAATAATTAGCTTAAAGGTACTTGTAAACGAAGTAAGTCCTCGAAAGTATCGGCCCTGCTTATTAAAGTGGCTATTCCATTTTTATATAAAACCTGTGCAGGCTTGTACCTAGCATTATAATTACTTGACATTTCATATCCGTAAGCGCCTGCATTAAAAAATACTAAGTAATCACCTTCTTCAATACTAGCAATAGGGCGGTCCCAGGCAAAAGTGTCTGTCTCGCATATATTACCTACCACTGCATATTTTTTTTCTTCTTTATGAGGGGATGAAATATTGACAATATGATGGTAAGCATCATAAAACATAGGTCTTATTAAATGGTTTAAGCCACTATTAATACCTGCAAATTCAATATCGCCCGATTTTTTTAAAACATTTACCTGTGTAATAAAATAGCCCGACTCACTCACTAAATATTTTCCTGGTTCAAACCAAGCGGTAAGGTTACGCCCCATCATAGCAGACAGCTTCTCCATAATTTTATTCACCTCTGCGCCTAGCAAAGCAATATCTGTTCCTTTTTCTTCTGGCATATAAGGCACTTTAAAGCCACCTCCAAAATCTAATATATTCACTGTAGGAAAATCGGGTAATAATTCTTCAAATACTTTAGCCGATTGTAAAAACACGGCTACATCTTTAATTTCACTACCCGTATGTATATGTAAGGCAGAAATTTTAATGCCATACTTATTTTGAATATTTTTTAAGGCTTCTTTTTCTGTAAAAGGAATACCAAACTTGCTTTTATTATGCCCTGTAGAAATTTTCAAGTTTCCTCCTGCCATAATATCGGGTCTAATTCTAATGCCCACTGGATATCTTCCACCAAAGGCAGCGCCAAACTTTTCTAAATTAGAAAGGCTATCAATATTTACATGCACGCCTAAGCTTACGGCTTCTTTTATTTCTTCGAAAGCAATACTATTACTAGTATATAAAATATTTTCAACATCGAATCCAACATGCATGGCTAATTTCACTTCGTTAATAGAACTACAGTCAATATTGCAGCCTGCGTTTTTAACAAGGTTTAAAATATGAATATTGGTAAGTGATTTGCAAGCGTAAAAAAATCGGGTAGACTTCGTTGAAAAATGAGTCAATAAGTTTTGATATTGGCTCTCCATTTTTTCACCATGGTACACATAGAGTGGAGTACCAAAGGTAGTGGCAGCTTTATTAAGCTCTTCGTAAGTCAAACTTGAATTCATAACACGAAGATACAATTAGAACTAGGTTCTGTCATTATAACAAGACTATAATTTTGAAAAAAAATAGAAGTAAGTACTGTCTAAGATAGCCTAATGAACCGGACTTTCAGGGGTCTCATCTTCCTCGTTAGATTCAGCCTCGTAGCCGTCAGTTTCTTCAGGTAAGTTAGGTGTTTCTTCCTCTTCGGTTTGTTCTAAAACACTGTTGTCTGTGAAGTCTTCAGGCTTGATGACAGTAGCTTCTACCAATTGATCGGCTAAAACCTCTCTAATTTTTGGTAAATCATCGGTTGAATTAATACCGAAATAATCCATGAAGTTTTTAGAAGTAGAATATACTAAAGGCTTACCTGGTAAATGCTCGTTACGACCACTAATGGTAATTAATTCCTTCTCTAATAATTTTTGAATAGAATAATCGCTGTTCACACCTCTTATGGCTTCTACTTCACCCTTGGTGATAGGTTGTTTGTAGGCTATAATAGCTAAGGATTCTAAAGCTGCATTGGAAAGGCGCTTTAAAAATTTATCTCCATTTAATTGAGCAATAGTTTTATGAAAATCGGGTTTGGTTAAAAACTGCCAGCCACCGCCACTTTGTTTTAATTCAAAAGGATAAAATTCAGTGCTATACTTTTCTTGAATACCATTCAAAGCGCTTTCTACTTGGTCTAAACTAATACGCTCTTCTAAAAATCCAAAAGCATTATTAATAAGTTCGGTAATATCATTCGCATTTAATGCTTTTTCACTTGCAAAAATAAGCGCTTCAATATGAGGTATAATTTGACTAATTTCCATAGTGGTTGGGTCTTAACCGTTCAATGCTGCTGCACCACTTACAATTTCCGTTAATTCGGTTGTAATAGCTGCTTGACGTGCACGGTTATATGATAATTTCAATGATTTTAATAATTCGTTAGCGTTTTCACTTGCCTTATCCATCGCAGTCATTCTCGCACCGTGCTCACTTGCATTCGCGTCTAGTACTGCTTTGAACAATTGTGTGTTTAATATTTTTGGCATTAACTCTGCTACCAACACTTCTTTCTGTGGTTCAAAAATAAAATCTGTTTTTTTCTTATTTGCTTTTTTAGCTAAAGTAGGAATAGGTAAAAAAGCTTCTGCTGTAGGTAATTGAGTAGCAGCATTTTTAAACTCACTGTAAATAATTTCTATTGCATCAAATTCTTTATTTGAAAATGCAGTCATTGCTGCTTTCGCTGCAGTTTGAACATTTTCAAATTTTAAATTCAAGAAAATATCTTTGAAATCGGCATTGGTTTTGTAACCTGTTTTTGTTAAACTCTCATATCCTTTCTTTCCAATATTCCAGATAGTAATATTTTTATTCGCGTATTTTTCTGCAATCGTAGTCTTTGCTAATTTTACTAAGTTGGCATTGTATCCACCGCATAAACCTCTGTCAGAAGTAATGACTATAAATAAAACATTATTCACAGGACGTGTTTCAGCTAAAGCTAAATTCATATCGCCATCCAAGCTTCCAATAATATTGCTTAACATTTCTTGCAACTTACGCGTATAAGGTCTCATTTGAGTGATCGCATCTTGCGCACGGCGTAATTTAGCAGCACTTACCATTTTCATGGCCTTGGTTAACTGCTGCGTACTTTGAGTACTTTTAATCCTATTTCTTACTTCGTTTAATTGACCTGCCATAGCATTTTTTAGTTTCTGATGTTCAAGTAGAAGCCCCTCTAAATACTAGGGCTCCAAAGGCGAGCAAAGGTATCATTTTTTCGTCCATTTTTCAATTTTAAGGCCATTCATGTTATTTTTTATATTGGACCCCCCTTAAAACCTTCAAACTCACCCCAATTACTTAACTTTGGCACGCCTATTGAGTATAGGAAATAACACAATTATCAAGCAGGATTATGTTGCAAATTATAAGTAAACTATTTGGAGGTTCGAAAAGCGAAAAGGACGTTAAAAAAATAGACCATTTAGTGGCTGTTATTAATGGCCATTTCAATAGCTATAAAACCCTTTCCAACGACCAGTTAAGAGCTAAAACCACTGAATTCAAGGCTAAAATTAAGGCCTATTTAGCCGATACCGACAGCCAAATTGAAGCCATTCAAGCCGAGGCGGAAGCCCTGCCTATTAGCGATTTTATGGGTAGAGATGGCCTATATGAGCGCGTGGATTTACTTAAAAAAGAGAAGGACAGCACTTTAGAAAAGGTGCTTTGGGACATTTTGCCAGAAGCCTTTGCGGTGGTGAAAGAAACGGCCCGCAGATTTACCGAAGAAGAGGAGCTAGTCTCAACAGCTACACAACTTGACAGGGATTTATCTGTCAAAAAAGAATACATCAATATTAAGGGCGACCAGTCGGTATTCCAAACTACTTGGAAGGCGGCAGGCACACCCATTACTTGGAATATGGTGCACTACGATGTGCAATTATTAGGAGGTATAGTTTTACACCAAGGTAAGATTGCCGAAATGTCAACGGGTGAGGGTAAAACTTTAGTATCTACTTTACCTGCTTATTTAAATGCACTAGCGGGTGAAGGGGTGCATATTGTAACCGTGAATGATTACTTAGCAAAAAGAGATAGTGAATGGAATGGTACTTTATTTGAGTGGTTAGGTATTACAGTAGATTGTATTGATAAGCATCAGCCGAATTCTGAAGAGCGTCGTAATGCCTACCGCGCTGGTATTACTTACGGAACTAATAATGAATTTGGATTTGATTATCTAAGAGATAATATGGTGCATACACCAGAAGAGATGGTGCAACGCAAACATCATTACGCCATGGTGGATGAGGTGGATAGTGTATTAATTGATGATGCGCGTACACCTTTAATTATTTCTGGTCCCATTGGACATCAAACTGGAGAGCAACAATTTTTTGAATTGAAACCAAGAATTGAAAAATTGGTAGAGATGCAAAAGAAAACGGTGAACCAATTTTTAATTGAGGCTAAAAAGAAAATAGCAGAAGGCAACGACGATCCTAAGGATGGCGGAAAGGCTTTGTATACAGCGTTTAGAGGCTTGCCTAAAAACAGTGCCATTATTAAGTACTTAAGTGAGCCTGGGGTGAGAGTGAAATTGCAAAAGTCTGAAAACTATTATTTAGCCGATCAGCAAAGAGAAATGTCGCATGTAGATGCAGATTTATTTTTCCATATTGATGAAAAAAATAATTCAGTTGAACTTACTGACAAAGGTTTGCAATTAATTACCAAGCAAGGAGAAGATCCTAATTTCTTTTTACTTCCGGATATTAGTGTGGCATTAAATGCGATTGATCAAAACGCAAATTTAAATGCAGAAGAAAAATTCCAACAAAAAGAAAGTATCATAACTGAATATAGTATTAAGGCCGATCGTATTCACACAGTGAATCAATTATTAAAAGCCTATACTTTATTTGACAATGATGTAGAATATGTGGTGATTGAAGGACAAGTAAAAATTGTAGATGAGCAAACAGGTCGTATTATGGAAGGCCGTCGTTATTCAGACGGCTTACACCAAGCCATTGAAGCCAAAGAGAATGTAAAAATTGAAGCGGCTACACAAACTTATGCCACTATTACTTTACAGAACTTTTTTAGAATGTACCATAAGTTAGCAGGTATGACAGGTACTGCAGAAACAGAGGCTTCAGAGTTTTGGAGTATTTATAAATTAGATGTGGTTTCTATTCCTACCAATATTCCAGC
>CAIJZF010000395.1 GCA_903825095.1 uncultured Bacteroidota bacterium
GGCCTGTCTTCCTTTTATAATTTCAGTTTTTACAAAATCCATTACACTGGCCCTGGAAGTTTCATAACGGTGTACTGTTTTAATAACCTGTCTACCCGGAGGCAACTCATCCATAACACTATAATCTAAATCGCCAAAAGCGGTCATGGCTAAAGTTCTTGGAATAGGTGTTGCTGTCATGACTAATACATGCGGAGGTATGCTTGATTTTTTCCAAAGCCGTGCTCTTTGGGCCACACCAAATCGGTGTTGCTCATCTATCACTGCTAATCCTAAATTTTTAAACTGCACCACATCCTCTATTATAGCATGGGTACCTACTACAAAATGTATATCATCTTCCAATAAACCTTTTAATATTCTTCTACGCTCTCCAATTTTAGTACTACCCGTTAATAAAGCAATTTCAATAGGCATTTCTTTCAATAGCTCCGTCAAACTTTCATAGTGTTGAGAAGCTAAAATTTCAGTGGGTGCCATCAAACAACTTTGAAAACCATTGTCAGCAGCAATTAACATAGCAAGTAATGCAATCATGGTTTTACCACTTCCTACATCACCTTGCAAGAGTCTGTTCATTTGATAGCCTTTGCCTACATCCTGTCTAATTTCTTTAATTACTCTTTTTTGAGCACCCGTTAATTCAAAAGGCAAGTGCTTGCTATAAAAAGTATTAAAATAGTTGCCTACTTTTTCAAATAAATGCCCCTTGCTATTTTTATGTCTATCTATTTTTATTAAATTAAGTCTTACCTGGGCAATAAATAATTCTTCAAAAATTAAACGGTCTACTGCTTTTTTATAATTGGCCTGCGATGTTGGAAAATGTATTTGTCTATAAGCTTCCCATCTTCCCATTCTATTTTCCAATAAATGCAGGGGTAAATTTTCAGGGACATCTCTATCACTTATTTGCTGAAATAAGGTTTGTGTTAATTTTCCAATTTGTTTGGCATTAAGGCCACGAGCCTTTAATTTCTCCGTACTAGAATACACGGGCTCTAATAAAGATTTTTGCGCCATTGTACTTGCCACATAAGGTTCAATTTCTGGATGTACCATTTGGGCCTTTCCATTAAAAAAACTTACCCTTCCAAAAACTAAATAAGCCTGGCCCTCTACTATATTTTTTTGCACCCAAGTAATTCCTTGAAACCAGGCTAGTTCAATGGTACCCGTCTCGTCTTTTAATTGGGTCACCATACGTTTCGACCTTTTTACCCCAATAATATCGATGCCTTGTAAAACCCCTTTTATTTGAATAAAATCCATATCTGGGGTAATGGAAGCAATGGTACCTACCTTGGTTTTGTCAATATGGCGATGCGGAAAATGATGCAGTAGGTCGTTAAAAGTGAATAAACTCAACTCTTTTTTAAGCATATCAGCCCTTAAAGGGCCCACCCCTTTTAGGTATTCGATGGGGCTAGATAAAAGAGAAGCTGTGCTCAAACTGACTATTTTTAAATTCTGTACAAATATCCCAAAAAGATGGCAAAAAATGGGTTCCTGATTCATTATCTTCGCAGTTCTATGAAAAAGGAAATTGTATTAAGCGGAATTAGGCCTACAGGCTTCTTGCACCTAGGCAATTATTTTGGCGCCATGCGTAATTATGTGCGTATGCAAGACGAATACAACTGTTATTTTTTCGTAGCCAACTGGCATAGCCTAACTACTCATCCCGATACTAAAACTTTGAAAGAAAGTGTACTTAGAGTGGTGGCTGAAAATATTGCTTGTGGATTAGATCCGGAGAAAGTGTCTTTATATGTTCAAAGTGATGTTCCTGAAATTGCAGAATTGTATTTGTACTTAAATATGTTGGCTTATAAAGGAGAATTAGAAAAGACCACTTCTTTTAAAGACAAAGTGCGCATGCAACCTGAAAATGTAAATGCAGGTTTACTTACTTATCCAGTTTTACAAGCAGCAGATATATTAATACACCGTGCAGTGAAAGTGCCTGTGGGCAAGGACCAAGAACAAAACTTAGAAATGGCCCGTAATTTTGCGGAGCGTTTTAATTACAGATACGGAGAAACCTTTCCTTTGCCTTATGCCTTTAATTATAATAGCGAACTAGTAAAAATATTAGGCCTTGATGGTAATGGAAAAATGAGTAAAAGCGAAAATCAGAATACCACTTTATTTTTAGCAGATGAAGATGAGGCTATTCGTAACAAAATTAAAAAAGCGAAAACCGATCAAGGCCC
>CAIJZF010000396.1 GCA_903825095.1 uncultured Bacteroidota bacterium
AATACCCTCTTCAATAAGTTGGTTAGCCTTTAGAATTTTTTTATCCTCTTTTAAACTAGGTTCTTTTAATACTTCTTGAAAGCAATACCACTTAGACGCTTTATTTTTCTGTTCTTCTATCCATTGGTTATTTTTTTGAATCGCCGTTACAATTTCTCCTAAATACTGGGTTCTTTTATTCGGAATGGTTGGTGCGGTTACTTCATTTTCATTATAATTGGGTTCCCATGGAAGTAAATTCCATTTTACAGCATCTGTTTCAAATACTATCTCTGCTAATGTATTATACATGGCCTGCATGCCAGGGTCATTGAAATGAGAAGCAATGGTACCAAATATAGGAAGCTGCTTTTTTTCATTCTCCCATATATGATGCGAACGGCGAAATTGTTTTCTTACATCTCTCACTGCATCTAAGCCTCCTGCTCTATCGAATTTATTAATAGCAATTAATTTTGCATAATCAATCATATTAATTTTCTCCAATTGAGTAGGTGCCCCAAATTCTGGCGTCATCACATAAATAGGAATGCTTACATAATCTATAATGGTGGCATCATTCTGGCCCACCCCTGCTGTTTCAATAATAATTGCATCGTAGCCTGCCTCTATTAAAAGTGCAATCACGCCATCCATGGAATTTGCAATGGTATTTTTATCAGACCTAGTGGCTAAAGAACGCATAAACACATTGGAATGATCTATGGCGTTCATACGAATACGATCACCTAGTAAGGCACCGCCCGTTTTTCTTTTACTTGGGTCAACAGAAACTATGGCAATGGTTTTGTTAGGGTTCGCTAATAAAAAATATTGCACCAACCTATCACAAACAGTAGACTTACCTGCACCACCCGTTCCCGTAAGTCCAATGATGGGAATATTTTGCTTTGTTTTTTTAGTGTTCTTTTTTTGAGTAGTCTTTTTTGAACTTGCATTTTTTAAAGTTGCATTCTTTGAACTACCAGTTTTTGCATCACTATTTTGCAAAAGCGTTATAGCTCTGCTTACAAAACGCGGATCTATTTTTTTAGCAACAGATAATTTGGGTAATTTTTTTGAAGAAAAATCTTTTAAAGAATAATTACAAAATTGAATCACTTGTTCAATCATTCCTTCAATACCTAATTTTAAACCATCTTCTGGTAAATATATTTTAGAGATGCCTATCTTTTCTAAATAAGCTGCTTCTTTAGGTAAAATAGTGCCACCGCCACCACCTACAATTTTTATATGCTTGTAACCTGCCTCATCTAATAATTTTCTAACGTAGGTGAAAAATTCAATATGCCCTCCTTGATAAGAAGTAATGGCAATACCTTGTACATCTTCTTCAATAGCAGCTGCTACAATTTCTCTAGCAGAACGGTTATGTCCAAAATGAATAATCTCTGCTCCCTTTTCTTGGAGTACACGACGCATAATATTAATAGAAGCGTCATGCCCATCAAATAAACTGGTGGAAGTAAGGATACGTATATTATTCATGCTATAAAGCTAACAAATGTTAGCAACATGACAAACTAAAACAAACAAAAACTAACTACGCTTTTTTCGCAGCCTGCAGTTTAGCAGCTGCAATAAAGTGAACGAATAATGGAGCGGGATGCTCTACTGTACTTTTTAATTCTGGATGATATTGAACCCCAATAAAGAAAGGATGATTCGGCAATTCTACAATTTCCACAAGACCTAATTCTGGATTCACCCCACTAGTGACCATTCCGTTTTCTTGGAATAATTTCAAGAAGGTATTATTAAATTCATAACGATGTCTATGTCTTTCGTTAATAGTAGTA
>CAIJZF010000397.1 GCA_903825095.1 uncultured Bacteroidota bacterium
AAATTACAAAAGCTTATAACCTATATAAAAAATACCGTGATGGGGGTGAGGCCGTGAATCAATACTTAATGGCTATGTATGAAGTGAAAGGCGGTGCCGATAGATACATGTTAAATATTTTAGATTCTGCCTTTGTGCATTTCCCAAAGGATACAACTGCTTTATATAATGCTAGAAATTTACTTTCAAGAGGTATTTTAGGAACTCAAAATAGTGGACAAGCTGTTGTTACGGGGAATCAATTTGCGTATGAGGGAGCTAAGTTATTTGCAAAAGGTAAGTATACACAGGCTGCCAATTTATATTTAAAAGCAAGTGGTGTAGAGCCTAATAACTATACCCATTATGAAAATGTTGCTATTTGCTATTACACGAATAAGAATTTTGAAAAAAGTATTCCTTATTTTGATAAAGCCGCTACTTTTTCAAATAATACTACAGGAAAGTCGGAGTTTTTTAAAGCCATGTCTCTGGTGGCCATGGGAAAAAATGCAGATGCTTGTGGCCCTTTACAAGCTGCTAAAAAGAAAAATTATCCAGATATAGATAAGTTTATTGCTTTATATTGTAAGTAATCTAATGAAAGATTAAAAGTTAGCAATGAGAAAATCCTACCTATTACTTATAATTCTATTGGCATTTTCAAAACTTTCGAATGCGCAATATCAAATTAAAATTAAAGCTGTTAATACTTTAGATACAGTTATTTATTTTAGAGGTACAGTATTTGATGAGAAAAATTTTATACCCAAGGATACCATTAATTTATCTAAAGGGATTTTCACACTTAGCGCCAAAAAGCCAATACTAGGAGGTATTTATTTTTTCTATTTTCCAAAATCAAAAACTAAAATTTTCTTTGCCTTAGAAAATAAAGACAGTTTGAAGGTGGAAATTTCTGGGGCTAATTATTTAGATTTTATAAGCTTTAGCAATCAAAAGAATCAAACATTTATTGAGTATCAGCAATTAGAGAAAAAATTATCTAATTACGATACGCTTTTTGCTAAAGAATTAGCACAAGGCAAGAAATTTAATTTGGCTCAAAAAGCAGCCTTTTATAAGCTAAAAACGAATCAGTTAGTTTATTTTAGAACCAATGCCATGGAGCAAATGCAAAAGACAGATGCGCTTTACTTACATTTCAATACATTGAATCTATTAGATGAGTCAGTACCCAGTAGAAAGAACTTTGCAGCCAGAGACGAGTTTATAAAATATTTCGATTTTAAGTCGCCGAAACTCTTATTCACACCCAATTTACGAGCAGTACTTACAGAATACTTTTCTTATTATCCCTTACAGGCCGATTCCATTTCTAAAGGGGTTGACACTGTTATGAAAGGCGTGGATTGTAAAATGTTTATGGCCAAGTATGTAGTTGATTATTTAACTAAGTTATTAAAGAATAGAGAAATTGTGAATAATACAGAAGCGTATAAGAAATTTATGCAGTCCTATTTATTGAATGACAAATGCAAGGTCTTAGATGCCAAAGAAAAAACGACCTATAAGGAAGAAATAGCCAATTTGAGTTTACTGAGCCTTCAAGATACCTGTGTGAATATGATTTTAAAAGACACGAGCAATAATCCACAGAATTTACAGGATTTTGCGAAGCAATTTAGTTTTACTGTTATCATATTCTATGATCCTACTTGTGAACATTGCAAAGTGGAGCTTCCTATTATGGACAGTACATTAAATCTTTTGTATGCTAAGTACAATATTAAAATAGGTAGGTATGCAGTATGTAATGAACCTAACATGCCTTTACCAGTTTGGAAGGACTTCATTAATAAATATGGCCTTACAAATAACTATGTGCATGTAAGCCTGGGTGCCAATGTAGCCATTCGAAAAAGTTATGATGCTTTCACCAATCCCATATTTTATCTAATTGATAATAAAGGCATACTAATAGGTAAAAAACTAAGCCCACTAACGCTTAGGAATATGGTTTTGGCTAATTATATCAAATAGACCACTTAAATAGAATTAATTCTATTTGACCTTGTATTAAGTAAATTCAAGCTATAAGTTCCTTATTTTTAATATGTATTTAAATAAACATTTACCATTCTTTAATTAACCCAATGGATACCAAAGTAATTATAGCAGATGACCACAGTATTGTGAGAATGGGATTAAGTTCTTTAATTAAGCATTTTAATGTACAAGTTGTAGACGAAGTGGGCACTTGCAATGAATTAATGCAGGCACTTAAAAAGGAAACTTATACTCATTTGGTGCTAGATATTATTTTACCAGATGGGAATACCTTAGAAATTATCGAAAATATCAATAATTTATACCCTAAATTATCTATTTTAATACATTCCATGCAACCTATTGAAGTGTATGGTAAAATTTTGAAGAAGTATCAAATACATTCTTATTTATACAAAGGGGTTTCAGAGAATGAAATTAAATTTCATGTAGAATCTTTTATTAAATCGATACCCATGTCAATGTCTAAAGTTATCGATAATGAAATAAATCCCTTTTCTACCTTAGCAGTGAGGGAATTAGAAGTTTTACATTATTTATTAAATGGCTATAGAACCAAGGAAATAAGCACCCTTTTAGGGCTAAAAATGAACACTATTTCTACTATAAAATCGGTTATATTTGATAAAGTAAAGGCGGAATCATTTACGCATCTTTTACAATTGGCACATGTGCATCAAATTAGTTATTAGAAATTTATTTTTAACATTTTTGCTCCTATTCATAGGGGCTTCCTCCTTTTCACAATTGCCTTATACTTATGAGAGGCTGAATACAGAAACTGGATTACCCACTAATACCATTAAGGGCTTGCAGTTTGATGAAAAGCATCGCTTTTTATG
>CAIJZF010000398.1 GCA_903825095.1 uncultured Bacteroidota bacterium
AACGGGCGCTTGCGGGCTTACTGCTTTTAAAGCGGGATGATTACTAAGTGTTGCTAATGTTGCATAGAAGCCTGGATAAGATATTCCAAACACACCCACATTGCCATTATTGTTGTTTACATTTTTAACCATCCAATCAATGGCATCGTATGTATCAGTGGCTTCATCTACTTGGCCTGATTTGTTATTAGGGATATAAGGTCTTACATCTTCAAAAACTCCTTCACTCATCCAACGACCGCGTACATCTTGAATAATAAGAATATAGTTTTCTTGTAGGAAATATTTTCTAGGAGAGTTCCAATAGCTTGCATATATATTGGCGCCATAGGGCCTGCAAGAATAGGGGGTTCTCTCTAATAAAATGGGATGTTTTTCGGTGTTATCCTTTGGGGCATAAATAGTGGTAAATAATTTAGTGCCATCACGCATAGGAACCATTAATTCCGTTTTGGTGTAGTTGTTCACTACCCAAGTAGAGTCGATAGTTTGTGCAAAGGCTAAAACGGGAATAAACGCTAATAGAAAAAAGTACTTTTTCATGGAATGTATATTTAGGTTAACTAAATATACTAAAATTAATCTTCCACCATATCATATAAATGATGAATGAGCCCATCGGCCAAGCCTATCTTAGGTACAAACATTTCTTCAATATTGCCCCATTTACAAATGGCGTTATAAATTTTCAAGGCGGGCACAATTACCTCCGCACGGTCTTCTTTAATAATATATTGCTGCATTCTTTCTTCTACCGTTAAAGGCTCCATTTCTTTATACAAGTCCTTTATTTCATCATAACTAAGGGATTTACTTGCCTTGGCACCTTTAATGGCATATACTTTATTAATATTACCACCCGAGCCAATGCCTATGATATTCTCGTATTTTTTAGATAAGTCCTTCAATACTTCTTTCATTTCCTCCCAAGTACTATCTTTTACTTTATTAGTAAGTAAACGAACGGTCCCAATATTAAAAGACTTCTGTACTATAATTTTTCCTTTATGGTATAAAGTAAGTTCGGTACTACCGCCTCCTACATCTACATATAAATAGCTTTTATTATTATCTAAAAATTCGGCAATATGGTTTTCGTAAATAATTTCTGCTTCTAACTCACCCGTAATGACTTCAATTTCAATACTGGTTTCTGCTTTTATTTCTTTGATAATTTCTTTGGCATTTTCGGCATCACGCATAGCACTTGTAGCACAGGCCATATAATGTTCTACCTCATATACCTTCATTAAATTATTAAAAGATTTAATGGTATTAATAAGCATTCTTTTTTTCTGTCCGCCAATACTTCCTTTTTCAAAAACATCAAAACCTAGTCTTACTGGAATTCTTAAAAGATTTAATTTATTAAAAGTGACTTCTTTTCCTTTTTTAATGACTTCACAAATAAGTAACCTAGCTGCGTTACTTCCAATATCTATAGCTGCGAGTATCAATGTATTC
Source organism: uncultured Bacteroidota bacterium (assembly GCA_903825095.1). The sequence goes on from CAIJZF010000398.1 coordinate 1,465, forward strand.
TATTTTTTTCCTATTAAGTAATGGTAAGTTTCTACCTGAGATTTCACCTTTTTTGTTCGAAGGGAAGGTACATAATTATTGTTTAATTCTGAATCTAAAATTCTAGCTTTTTGATTATCCTTTAATTGAATGTTAATAATTTCAATTAATTCTTTTTTAATTTTAAGATCCAAAATAGGAATGGCCACTTCTATGCGGTGGTCTAAATTTCTTACCATCCAATC
>CAIJZF010000399.1 GCA_903825095.1 uncultured Bacteroidota bacterium
AAATTTCCAGCAGCATCGGCACCAATGCCTACTTTCTGCCAAGACTGCGGACGATAACCCACCATGGTAAACATTTGAGGGCGGGTAAGTACTAATTTTACTGGTCTATTTATTTTTTTAGCAGCAATACAGGCAGCTGCAACATGTGGCCAACTTCTTAATCCACTACCAAAACCTCCTCCTACATTTTCTGCAATCACTCTTACATTTTTATCAACCAAGCCAAAGGTTCTAGCCACAGTGGACTGTGTACTCTTAGGCCCCTGTGTTTTATCGTACAAAGTAATTTTATCATCGCCTTCCCAATAAGCAATGGTCGCAAATAGCTCCATGGCATTATGTACTTCAATAGGAATATTATATTCTCCTTCAACAAAAAAAGCTTGCTCTTTAAATTTTTTCTCAACACCTCTTTTATAATTAATAGGAGATTTTAAATTAGCAGGCTCTAATCTTGCTTTATCAAAATTGGTTTCAAACTTTTCAATTTCATATTCTGCTTTTACAAAACGAACAGCTGCATTGGCATTTTCAAAACTATCAGCCACAATTAAAGCAATGGGTTGACCAAAGAAGCGTACTTTATTATCATATAAAACTTTATAGCCTCTCCACTCCGAAACATTTTTAGGCCTCTCTGCTGCAACAGGGTTATATCCAGGCACAGCTGGGCAATTGGCATAATATATAATGTCTAGTATGCCCGGCATTGTTAATGCCTTAGAGGTATCTAAATTTTTAATGCTTCCTTTGGCAATGGTACTAGTTACAAAAACTGCATAAGCCATATTAGGCAGGCTATGTTCTGCAGTATATTTTGCTTTACCGTTTACTTTATCGGCACCATCTACGCGTTCGTCTTCGAAAAGTATTGTATTATTGATTGATTTCATAATGTTGAATTAAAACAATTAAATTTTAACACCCGTTTTAGCTACTTCTTCAATAGCATCTACAATGTTTTGATAAGCACCGCATCTGCAGATATTAGTATCCATATAAGTTTGAATACTTTTTCTAGTTTTTGCATTGCCTTCTCTAACACAAGCTACAGCCGACATAATTTGTCCGCTTGTGCAATAGCCACATTGAAAAGCATCGTTCTTTAAAAAGGCTGCCTGCATGGGGTGTAGCTTCTCTCCATCACTTAAACCTTCAATGGTAGTAATTTTATTATTCTGATTATTCAATGCTAATTGAATACAAGACTTTGTTCTTTTACCATTAATATGAATGGTACAAGCACCGCACTGTCCCATCTCGCAACCTTTTTTGGTGCCGGTATAGGCTAAGTCTTCTCTTAATAAATTAAGTATAGTTGTTCTTGCATCAATTTCAAGATTCATTAATTTACCATTAATAGTAATAGCTAATTTTTCTTTAGCAATGGGCGTAGGTATTACCGAGTCCACAGCAAAAGCTTTTACTAAACTAGAGGGCGTTAAATATAATGCCGCAATGGATGCCGATTTTTTTAAAAAGCCCCTTCTGCCATCATGCGAAGTACAGGGTTTCATAAGCGTAGGTTTGATGTAATTTACTAACGAAATTTTAAACAATCTTCACATTACGAGAAAAACTTTCTTCCAAAGAAATTAAGGTTTCAGTTCGCTCAATTCCTTTAATTTTTTGCAGTTCATCATGTAAGACAAAACGAAGTTGTTGAATGTCTTTGCAAACAATTTCAACAAACATGCTATAATTACCCGTGGTATAATTCACACGAACTACTTGGGGAATATTTTTCAAGGCCAGGGCCACCGTATCATACATTGAACTTTTTTCCAAGTAAATACCAATAAAGGCAATGATATCATAGCCCAACACTTTTAAATCAACAGCTAAGCGCTTGCCTTTCACAATGCCTAGCTCCTCTAGCTTTTTAATACGCACGTGAATGGTACCTCCCGATACAAAGAACTGCTTGCCTAAATCGGCATAGGAAACTTCAGCATCTTGCATCATGGCTTGTATAATTTGCAAATCCAGCTTGTCAAGGCTTTTGTCAATGTTCAATTTTGGGTTCATTTTAGGCTCCATATTTATATAGTTTTAAATAATATTGCAATTTATTGATATTTTTCTATATTTTAAACAAATTGATTAAAATATTTGCAAGATAAAGGCCAATACTTTAGTTTTGATTTATCAAATGAGGGACAAGATTAGATAAACCGCTAAAATGTTGAGTTGTATATAGTGTGGGGTGAGGAAATCTAGGCATACGTACCTTCTTGTCTCGAAGGCGTGGATAACGGGATAAACGAAACATAGAGCCGTCTAGCAATAGGCGACCAGGGTAGACCACTCAACTTTGTGTTTTAGCTAACTGCCACATGGAGGTTCGATCCCTCCCCCTACAGCCACTAAAAGCCTTCTCGAATTATCGGGAAGGCTTTTTTATTAATAGTAATTCATTTTTACAAGTCCCATCCCTTTCTATACTCTCTTTAAAAAGTAGATAAAATATCTTACCTTTTAATCATCATTTATAAACAATCATTTTATGAACAGAAGAAAATTTATAGAAAATAGCGCGGCTAGTTTAGCTGCAGTAGGTATTTTTTCACAGATACCGAACTCTTTATTTGCCATGTCTAATAACAAGGGCATCAAGATGCCTATTGGCTATCAGTCTTATGTACTTCGCGATGAAATTAATAAAGATATTGTAGGCACTTTAAAAAAGACTTTTGAGATGGGATATGAGCATGTTGAAATGTGCTCACCCTTTGGCTATGCACCTGATACTTTTGGTGCGCTTGCAAAGTACAGTGGTAAAGAATTGAAAAATATTATAAATGATTCAGGCCTAGCTTGTTATAGTGCGCATTTTACATGGGAAGAATTAGAAAAGAATTTAGATGCTCGAATTGCATTTGCACATGATATGGGATTAAAGCATATGGTATGTTCTGGAGGATTGTATGGAAAAACAATGGATGGTTTAAAAAAACAATGTGACACCTTAAATAAAATTGGAGAAAAAATTACTCGCGCTGGTTTAGTAGCAGGTTATCATAATCACAATGGAGAATTTGAGCAGAAAAAAGACGGAAGACCCGATTATGATATTATTTTAGAACAACTAGATCCTACCTATATTAAAATGCAATTTCAGGTAGCCGCTGTGCAATTGGGTTACCAGGCTGCAGATTATTTCCGAAAATTTCCAGGTCGTTTTATTTCAGCGCACCTTTCAGATTATGCAGTAGACAATCACTATAAACAAATTGTATTAGGTGAAAAAGGATTAGTGGATTGGAAAGACTTTTTTGAAGCAGCTAAAGTAGGCGGTTTGAAATGGGTATATGTAGAAATGGAATCTGACCCAGGTACTTTAGAAGGAAGTGCGAAGTATTTAAAAACACTTTAGAATTAGTGGTGTGATTTTCTGAAATCTATATTATTAAATATAGAAAGCCTCACCACGTCTACATTATTGAATTTATCTTTCTGATTCAATATTTGGTATACATTGGTGTACCCAAATTGAAAAATATTTTCACTATTAAAATAATAGTAAAAGCCAGCAGAGAATCTGTTTTGATCAAACGTATTGTACACAATATTTTTTCCAAAATTTAAATACACTTCTTCAGAAACCACAAAAGACAAACTACCCTTTTGATAAGGGTGACTAGTTAAAGGGATATTAGATAGAAATTGGTATCTAAGTCGATAGTTAAAATCATAATGATGACTAGGCACATTATTAATAGCAGTTTCTTTAAACCTTTCTTCTAGTCTTAACCACTGAAGCGTTTTTAGATGCGCTAAGTTTGTATTTAATTGCACCATCTGCCAAGGACGATATTCAGCTAAATGATAATTATTAGAACCTTCATGAATTAAATCAACATAAGTTAGGGCCCCAACTAATTTTAAATTATTCTTGGTATAGTAAGTTGCGCCTAATGCTGTTTCAGTAGCTAACTCCGATTTATAGTAGTTGTCTGTTAATTTAAGTTGTAAGTCTATCCAAGACCCCCACTGTTTAGAATACCTATTTTGATTTAAGTAATCGAGCCAAGACTGTTGCCCATACTGCACTTGCCTAGTTTGCGCATTTAACTGGAATGGCCCCAAAAACAGTAGTAAAATCAAATAAAAAGTATACCTCATAGAGCAAAATAAATATTAGGGGCAGCACAATATAAGCATTATTCTATTTTTTCAATAATAGCAATTTTAGTAACTTACCTATTCAATTGAAGCATACTTCATTCATTCAAGATTCATATAATACAAGTAAATAAATATTAATATAAATGACCACTATGTCTTATCAAAAAAACCAATATACTCATTTTCCTATACTGTTATTTTTCACTTTTCTTATGTTCAATGTATTTACTATAAATGCACAAACTAAATCAGATGTAAAAAAGTGGAAACAACTTTTTAATGGCAAAGATTTAACAGGTTGGAAACATGTGGGTGGTGGCAGTAGATATGTGGAAGAGGGTTTATTAGCCAGTAAGGGCGGTATGGGATTATTGTATTGGACGGGAGGGAAATTAGGCAACTGTGTTATTAGAGTCGTTTACAAAATGCAAAAATTTAATAGCAATGCAGGCGTATTTATAAGAGTGCCTATTGAACCCAAAGAAGAATGGATGCCCGTTTATTATGGTTATGAAGTACAAATTGATAACCATCCAGAAACTTCTAATGAAGATGAATACCATATTTCAGGAACCTTGTATGCATTTACCAAACCTTTGGCAAAGCCCGGAAAGCCAGGCCCTCAGTGGAATACAATGGAAATCACTTTAGACGGCCCACGTACGATTGTATATTTAAATGGAGAAAAAGTAACCGACTATACCGAGGGTCAACCGGTACCAGAACGTAAATTTAGTTTTGAACCTTATCCGGGTATTCGACCTAATGAAGGATATATAGGATTACAAAATCATGGTGATGAAGATATAGTATACTGTAAAGAAGTAGCAGTAAGACCACTTATAAAAAAAGATAGGAAATAAAATATTTCAAAATTAAGAACAGACAATATTTTTTACTAGAAACTAATTATAATTAATTCAAGCATGAAAAAAAATAAATTAGGTCGCGCCGATTTTATTAAAAAAGCAGCCATCGCCACTGCAGGTTTTTACATTGTACCAAGAAGTGTATTAGGTGGTGTGGGTTATGTAGCCCCTAGTGATAAATTAAATATTGCAGCCATAGGTTGTGGAGGAGAAGGCGATAACGATATTCAACATTTGGCCAATACACCTAATAAAAATACCAATATTGCTTTTTTATGTGATGTAGATGAAAGACCAGCCGCTTCTAAAAGAAAACAATTTCCGAAAGCAAAGTTTTATCACGACTGGAGAGAAATGTTTGATAAAGAAAGTAAAAACTTCGATGCAGTGACTGTTGCCATACCCGATCATAACC
>CAIJZF010000400.1 GCA_903825095.1 uncultured Bacteroidota bacterium
CTAAAAAAACCAAAAGACTACGGCATAAACACAAAGCCAACGCACAAGGCTATCATTTATTCCGTTTCCTTTTGGTTTTTTTATCCCCCTTGCTGTGAGAAGCATATAAATTATTTCATTATGCAAAATCATCCACGTATTTCAGCAGGCAGCCAGTTAGGCATTTGTCCTTTTACTCCGCAGGTTCTCCATCAGCACTTGCAGCTTTCACCTTTTGCTTATCAGCGTTACATCCGCAGGTCTCGGTTAGCCCATCAGCCAGTTTTTGGCATCAAGGTTTATCAGCTTCCTTGTGGTTGTTTCGTTTGGTGCTATCCATCAGGTGTTCGTGAGCTTTCAGCATTGCCCTTTTAGGGCTTTGCTATTGCTTTAAAACAAGAAGCCCCACCACAAGGGCAGGGCTTCTATTTAACCGATAAGAAAGAAAGCTATTAGGCTAATTCAACAATGTTTAACACGTTGTAAGCACCATTTTTTAACGAGTATTGAATACCGTTTACTTCTTGGAAAAATTCAATCGTCAAGAAATAAAGTTTTGTGCCTGCACCTGCTGGAACACCGGCAGGAAGTAAATTGAATGGAGTGTTTGTGCCATCAATTACAATATTTTGCACAGGGCTGTATTCAATTGCACTTACGTTGTTTACAAAATCCACATCAGCAAATGCAGATTTAAAACTAACGTGGGTTGCTCCAGTAGGGTAGTAAATATCATTGATAGGAGTGAATGCAGGGAAAGCAATATCACCAGTACCAGTGTTTACAGTGAACGGAGCAAATACAACACTACCCAAAGTTGCACTATCATTGAAATCAAAGCCTTTCAATAAGGCTTGTGCCATTGGGTCCGCAATTCCGATACCTACATTTCTTTCACCTCTTGGAGAAGTGGCATCGTAGTTTTTAATCAGTGTCATTATTTGAGTTAAACGACTGGTAACACGGTTGTCACTTGCGTTCATCATCAAATTACGAACAGCATTGCGGAGTAATTTTCCAGCACTTGCAGAGCTTCCAAATTCGCTACCGTTTTCACGGGTACGCTGAAAGTTAGGATCATTGGCTATTCTGTCACCAGATACACCACTTTTTGTTTTCACAAGATGTCCATCCTGTGTTTTGTAGAAGGTAAGGTTATCCAATGTACCTTCTATTTTTAGTAAGCCTTTTAATCTTGCCATTTTGTTATTTATTTAAATTGTTAGTAATTACTTTTTTGTTGCGATACAGCCTTTACAAAACCTGTATCTGTTTCTTGCATTATACTTTCTGAATAGCCAGGGCGGACAAACTTTTTCAGCCCCACATTCCCAAAGTCCTTTTCTTTCGCTTGATGCTTTCCGCATCAAATCTTCAAGCCTTGCATCAGTATCAAAATTGATGTAGTGCCAAGCCCAACCATTCGCAATAAGTATTTCATCCAGTCTTTGCCCATCCACATATACCATTGCCAATTCTCTACCATACACATCAGTTTTCAATACTTCAAACTTTACCACTTTACCAAGTATCAAGGCTTTTACATTGAGCCAAGAGTTAAAACCCCAGTGTTGATTTAGTTCGGGAGCATCAACATTTAATAACCTTATTGTATGCTCCTTTGCAGTTGTTTTAAGAACGTATGTATCGCCATCCGTAACTTTCATCACCCTTGCTTCTTCTTGCGAAAAAGCGGCTGTAAAAGCCGTTAAAAACAAAATCGATACAATTATTTTCTTCATCACGATACAAAACTATAATGCTTTATAAGGCTCTGCAAATAACCACTTCCGACATTTCCGTTATTGCCACATTATTCCAACAAACACACTTTTACCACTCACAAAAACATATTATCTTTGCAATGTTTACTTTATACCTGATGTATGGATAGAGTATAAAAAGAGTATTAGTTAAATGAATAGACTGTGTATTTATCCGAAAGACATTCAGATAATCACAGGCAAAAGCGACAGATATGGTAGATACCTTATTAAGAGGATTAAAGAGTACTTCAACAAGCAGCAACACCAAGTTGTTACCGTTGAAGAGTTCTGCCAGTATATGGGCTTACAATTGGAAGCAGTTGTTAGTCAATTAAGATAGTGTAAAAACTTATCTTCGCCTTTTGCTTATGATAAGGACAAACACACTCTACACTAAACAACATTTTTTCTTTTCTTTGTGCTGTACTTGCACTTGTTTTAGTGGGTTTTGTTGCCCAGTTGTTGCCCAAATAAATATGCAACCTCTGAAACCCTTTATTGATAGAGCTTTACATTTTAGCTTAACAATTTGTATCGGAAAGTAAACTCTACTTATCAATTTTGATTCCATATAAAGAATAACTACTGAGATTTCTAATTAGTACAATAATGGCATAATAAAAAATTTTATAACGTGTCATAAAAAGGATAAATAATGTTATATTTGCGCTTTATAAGACACATTATATGAAAACAGCGCCGGCAATATTACCTAAAAACCTCAAGATTTTAAATGTATTAGGAGAGCAAATTCAACTTGCGCGACTGCGCAGAAAGTTTAGTGCAGAGCAAGTTGCAGAACGAGCAGGCATAAGCAGAAAAACAGTTTACAATATCGAACAGGGAATTCCTACTGTTGCTATTGGAAGCTACTTGCAAGTGTTATTTGTGCTCGGCTTAGAGAAAGACCTTTCTATGGTAGCAGCAACTGACCCATTGGGCAGAAAATTGCAGGATGCCGGAATTACAACAGCAAAGCGTGCCCCTAAAAAATCGAATAAACTATGAAGAAGAACGAAACTATCATATGGGTTTATGCCGATTGGGAACCTATGGAAGCACCTCAATTAATGGGAATGCTCAATGCACAACGTTTAAGGGGCAAGGAGATTTTTTCATTTGAATATCATGAGGCTTGGCTCAGTGCCAAGCAACCTATCTTGCATTTAGACCCTAATCTCGGACTTTACAAGGGGAAACAATATTTGCCTGAAGGAAAAAATAATTTTGGGGTGTTCCTGGATTCAGCGCCTGACCGTTGGGGAAGATTATTAATGCGGAGAAGAGAAGCTTGGCAAGCTAAGTTGGAAAGCCGTGAAGAAAAAACACTTTTTGAAAGCGATTATTTATTAGGCGTTTTTGACGGTCATCGAATGGGAGGACTACGATTTAAGTTGGAACAGGAGGGCGAATTTATGAACAACCAAAAGAAAATGTCAACGCCTCCCTGGACATCGCTTCGAGAATTGGAATATGCGAGTTTGCAATTAGAAAAAGATGATGCCATTAAAGACCCGGAATATACTAAGTGGTTGAATATGCTTATTGACCCAGGTTCTTCATTGGGCGGCGCAAGACCTAAAGCCAGTGTAATGGATGAAAAGGGCAATCTTTGGATTGCAAAATTTCCAAGTGCTAAAGATGATAAAAACACCGGAGCTTGGGAAATGGTATTGCATCAATTGGCTAAAGCTTGTGGTATTCATGTACCTGATGCAAGGCTACTTCAATTTTCCGGAAAGCACCATACATTCTTATCTAAACGATTTGATAGGATAAAACAGAAACGCATACACTTTGCATCTGCCATCACATTATTGGGATATCAAGATGGAGCGGATTTTCATGATGGGTTAAGCTATTTGGATATTGTTGCTTTTATCATTCAGCAAGGAGCATCGGTGAAAGCAGATTTAGAACAGCTGTGGAGACGAG
>CAIJZF010000401.1 GCA_903825095.1 uncultured Bacteroidota bacterium
GCACGGCGCTTTCTTCCGCTGGCAAGTTGATCGTCGGCGCCTACGTGCTCGTCGGCTCAGGCACCCTGACGACCACGATCCCGAGCCTCACGAACACGTTGCTGGTTGCGGGTAATCTCAACGTCACCCCGGCTAAATAGTACTATAAAAATACCTAGTTTTGTGTTTCAAATTTATTCTTATGGATATTCAAAACACACAAAGTCAGATGCGCAAGGGCGTTTTGGAGTTTTGCATATTGTCCATCATTCAACAAGGGGAGGTTTATCCAAGTGATATTGTTGAGAAAATGAAGCTGGCCAATTTGCATATTCTAGAAGGTACACTGTATCCTTTGTTAACGCGTTTAAAAAATGCAGGCCTCTTAAATTCTCGTTGGGTAGAAAGTATTAGTGGTCCACCAAGAAAATACTTTGTGATGACGGATGAAGGCAAAGCAGCCTTTGGCGTTTTATTACAAACCTGGAAAGAAATGGCTACTGCGGTGGATCAACTTACCCAAGAAAAAACAAATACTGCTGAAAATAGTAATCAAGCAGTTTCTTAAATCTACATTTTAAAAAATATTTTATGAATAAAGTAATTAATATCAATTTTCAAGGTCGCATTCTACCTATAGAAGAAATGGCGTATGAAACATTGAAACAATATATAGAGTCGCTTCGTGTTTATTTCGCCAAGGAAGAAGGACGCGATGAAATTATTAATGACATTGAATGTCGCATTGCTGAATTATGTGAAGACCGTTTGAAAAAAGGAACGGTATGTATTGCAGTGGGCGATATTGACTTAATTATTGCGAGCATTGGTCGTCCTGCCGACTTCGAAGCCCAGGATGGATTTGAGGCTAGTACAAGTCAATCTGGGCAAAGTACAAATCAAAATAATTATCAGAATAATAATCAGAATACGAGTGGCGGTAATTACTCAAATTTTGATTCGTCAAGCAATAGACCTAAAAGATTATATCGCGACGAGCAAAACAAAGTATTGGGCGGTGTTTGTAGTGGTATTGCTAACTACTTTGGCATAGAGCCTTTGGTAGTGCGCATTCTATGGTTCTTTTTAATTGGCATCAATATTCTAGCTTATTTAATATTATGGATTGCAGTACCTAGCACTTCTGTTAAAGTAGTGGGAGGTGTGCGTAAAAGATTATTTAGAGATATAGATAATAAAGTAATTGGGGGAGTAGCTGCAGGCTTATCTAAATATTTTGGTATTCAGGTTTGGATAGTGAGAATTTTATTTTTAATTCCTTTCATTCGTTTTGTAGTGAATTTTCAACACCTGCACTTATTCCAATTTTGGGATGCACCCGATTTTCCTAATTTATTAGATATTACTTTTAGTCCAGGGGCTGTTTTTGTATACATCGTTTTATGGTTGGTTTTACCGGAGGCTAAAACAAGCGCAGATAAATTAGAAATGGTAGGAGAAAAAGTAGATTTAAATAGTATTAAAAATACCATTCAAAATGATATGGAAGGCTTTAGTAAAAGAGC
>CAIJZF010000402.1 GCA_903825095.1 uncultured Bacteroidota bacterium
AGAATCGCTTGTATAAGTAGCCGTTTCACTAATATTTAAATTGCCATCTAGTCTTTTTACAGCTAGCAGCATTTCCACTCCTGCCATAGGTTGCCAACTGCTATCTACTTTAATGAATAACCTTGCATTCACTATTTTTCCATCAGCTGTATCTATTTTAATTTTTGCTTTGGTAATTGTTGTTTCTGCTCTAGCTTCATCATATAATTTATTAGCAGCACTTATAGCTAGAAAATTTTGAGTAGCCGATTTTAGCCATTCTGTTTTAGCAGAAGGAGGAATAAATAAAATAAACTCACCTCTCTCTGAGGTAATGCCCGCCCCTATAAAATTGTTTTTATTTGAATCGTTGGTGATAAAAACTTTCACGGCAATATTTGCTATTTTTTGAAACTTGCCATCTATTTTAGATTTAGCCGAGACCACTAAATGTTGTGCAGCATTATTATCGTTATAATACTTTACTCCCAGTACTAATGTATTTTTTTCAACAGCCTGCGCCATTAAAAAATGAGGTAATGAAAATACTATGAATACTATAATTTTAAAAACGTTTTTCATTCTCTAAGTTTTCAGTTTCAATAATAGTTTCGTGTATGGGAATGATTGGAAATATTCTTGCAAAAAAAGTAATTACTAATAAGGCGCCTGCTAAAGAACCTCCTGCAATGGCCCACTCTTCCCAGGTAGGAAAATAATGTTTGTAATTGGCTGGTACATCATGCATAGGTAAAAAAGGATGTAATAAGGTTGGTGTCACAATTAAAAATCTTTTAAACCAAGAACCTACTACAACAAGTATGCCTGCAATGAAGGCTGGTAAGGGCCTTCGGCCTTTTTTAAATAATAATATAAAAATGGGAATAAACATGGAAGTAAAAATAGCAAACCAAAATATGGGTGCGAATTCTCCAGTAAATAATCCCAATAAATGTTCTTCCTCCGATTTTTTCATTTTAAAAGCGGGCACTAAAAACTCATTGAAATTAAAATACAAATACAACAAGGCTAGTAAGACTAATACTTTCCCCATTCTATCAAAATGGTCCACTGTTATATATTTTTCTAATTTATATTGTCTTCTAAAAATATACATGGCTACTACCACAGCGCCAGCACCCACTAAAAAGGCACCAGAAATAAAATAGGCTCCAAAGTTAGTGCTATCCCAACCTGGTCTATAGGTGGTGGCGAATAACCAAGAAGTAACAGTGTGAATAGAGAAAGCGACAGGAATAATGGCAATGGCTAAAATATTAATAGCCTTATCGGTTATTTTAAATTGTACAGGCGTATTTTTCCAAAAGGATCCCAAGAATTCATATAATTTTTGTAACCACTTTCCATTACGCTCTTTAAAGCCAATCATAATTTTTAAATCCGGTAGCAAAGGAAAATACAATAACAATAAACTTATAAAAAAATAAGTAGTAATAACAATTACATCCCAAATAATGGGAGACTGCAAACGACCATGTAAAAAAAGATTATAAAACCTTTCTGGACGACCCATGTCTACTATAATAATTAAGGAAGCAAATGTAATAGCCGAGACTGCAATAATTTCTGCAATTCTAGTGAGGGGCGTACTCCATTTTACATTGGTAAGTCTTAATACCGCTGTAATCAAGGACCCCACTAAACTTATGGCTACAAAAAAAACGAAGTTAGATATATAAATACCCCATGATGCATAATCTCTCATGGCAGTGACCTCTAACCCAAAGTACAATTGTCTTCCATAAGCAAATACACCAAGGGCTGCAAAAAATAACAGTGA
>CAIJZF010000403.1 GCA_903825095.1 uncultured Bacteroidota bacterium
ATGGCTTCTACTTTACTAAATAAAACTATGTGCATCGAGAAAGTTTTGTTCGATTTGCCCGGAAAAATTACCCTCAAAATGGAGGATGGCAGAATGATCATTTCTCCATTAAAGTATTTTCCAGATTTACAAAAATTGAGTATCGACAAAAGAAAGAAACATACTATAGTAGATGATAGAACCATTTTGTTTACTTATTCTGATGCTGTATACCATTTAGAGGATTTTATAGGGTTAGAGGCTAATTGGAGAAAGAGATAGTGATAGTTTAAAATTGCCCTAACATCTTTCGAAAATTCAACCAAACTGACTCCTATGGAGGCTACAAAGCCTATCACAAAGTGATAGGCTTTTTTAATGCGAAGCCGCGAAACAAGTTTACTTGATTGAGCGGATGAGCGTTAAAAAAGCCAAACAAACATGAAGTGTTTGTTTGAGAGGCTTTGGGTAAGGATCCCTCTTGGGATGACGGCGAATGAAATGAGCCGGCCATCCCAAGAGGGTCGGTTTTTTGTTGCCTTAATTTAAATGGCATCCAACTTCCTTTTCAAAATATCATAAAGCTCCTTGTGCTTTGCTGGATTAGTAGTTTTTATTTTCTCCAAATTTTGCAGCTTCCATTTGATAGACGGATATGCTTCAAAATTATAGATTGACCAATCGGGAATGCAATTTTTAAAGCCAAGGATAAATAATTTATCTTCCTCAGTTATTGACGCTTGCATAGTTTTAACCATCATCTCTCTTACAAACTCATATTCCTCATAAGTAAACTGCTCATCGGACATGCCAGCAAATTGATTAGCCATTGCCAAACGCTGGTCTTGTAAATTTGGAAATAGTACATCTTGTATTGAACGATCAGAACTAAGCAATCTAAATAAGAAGCCTTCTTTAATCTCCTCAGCAAATCCTTGCTTTTGCAACAGTTGTTTTACATCGAAAATATCACGTGGGTGTTGTCTATCCATTGCAGCACAAACTTTCCCGCCATACAATTGTCCATTAGAAACAATATTTATTGAACAGAAAGTATCAAATTTTTCTTGCGCTTTTTTACAAAGTATCTTTTCTGTGACTGCACCAAGAATACCTCTAACAATTTGGTTTACTTCAATTTTAATCATTGCATCGTTATGGGATACTAATAATTTATGGAGTTCCATTTTATGCTCTACGCTACTTCCCTGCAATCTTTTTTCAATTCTAGACTTAATATTAGTTAAAGCTGCTGAAATATTAGCAAACGAAGTTTCTCTATCCTCTATTGGAATATAAGTAAGGTCAATATCTACTGAAAGTCTTGGCATATCACGATCAAACAAATTTATTGCCGTACCTCCATGCAGCGCAAACCTATGCTCTAAAGCAATTTCAGGAATAATACTAATTAATAAAGCTACTTGTTTATGATAATTATTATTGTTCATTTCTTACTAGCTTTTTAGGCACTGTTATTTGATATTTTGATATATATACGCCATCCTTCACAAGACTTCTTTTACCTTTTCCTAAATCAACTTTAGAGAGATTTAAATGTTTATACCAACTATGATTCAATTTCTCTGCCATAAATAAAAATAGCCTTTTTACTTTTATGGATGTACACGCTTCTAACAATTCTTGTACTATTGTGGGACGAAGGTCATTTAGGTTTTCCATTAGTTCATAGCATTCAACGATATCAAACTTTTCAGGAGCTAAATACAAACACTCCATCATTGCCCTTGCTGGGCTTGACACTTTTATTGAAAATCCAGCTAAAGAGAATTCAGTCAAACCTAATTCCTTTGGTAAAAATGAACTTGCCTTATAATGTACCTTTTGATCCCATTTATGCTTTCTAAACCAGGTAGGTAGCTTTTCTTTTTCACCACCAAATAACCATATTTGAGCAGTATTCAATTCAATGTAATGCGCTTTGCCTTGAAATGCAAACGCTGTTCTTCCTCCAGGATGCACTGAAAGTCCTGATTGCTTTTGTAATGCATAAACACCACCTTCATAACTAGGCTGGTTGTTACTGCGATACATTGCCCCATTTCCCAACGCTTTTAACCATCCACTATTTCGATAATATTTTTGTAAGTCAAGGCTGTATCCCTCATTTATTAGCCATGA
>CAIJZF010000404.1 GCA_903825095.1 uncultured Bacteroidota bacterium
ATGCCAATGCTATCTAAATAAGGAAGTCCTAAAATAAAATTACCATTGCTATCTACCTTTATTTGCATGGTACTTGTTTCTTCGCTGGTATTGATTAAAACCACTTCACCTGCTAAAGGATTTTTTGTAACAGCGTCGGCAATGTATCCGTTTATATAGAATGTTTTATTGGGTCTGGTATTTGCTGCTAGAGTTACTTTATAAATATCTAAACTACCCCTACTATCGGCTCTGTCACTTGCTATATAACCCTCAATGCCATTGCCTGCGACTGCAATACTACCTTCGTTGTCAAAAGTATTAATAGGGTAACCTAAATTGATAGGGCTTGACCAATCACCCTCTATTTTTTTTCGAATCACAAATAAATCGGCGCCACCAAAACCAGGCCATCCATTGGAACTAAAGTATAAAGTTTTATTATCGGCATGAATGAATGGAGCTTGTTCATCACCTGCAGTATTAATAGTAGGTCCCATATTGATGGCCTCTTCCCAAAAACCTTTTTCATTTTTATAAGCAACATAAATATCTATTCCACCATAACCACCGGGCCTATTGCTAGAAAAGTATAATGCTTGATTATCTGGTGCAATACTAGGCGAGCTGTCCCAATAATCGGAGTTAATATTTTTGCCTAGGTTTTTAGGTTCAGACCATTCCTTTTTTGTTTTAGTTACTTTATAAATATCATATCTGCCAAATCCTTTTTCATTATAGTCTGCAGCATAGTAAAGTGTATTTAAATCTTGGGTCAAGCTCATGCTTCCCTTTTTTTCTTCCCTATTTAATTCGTCGGGTAAGGAAGTGGCTGTAGAAAATTTATTTTTTCTAATTGTACTAGCATAAAAATCTTCCCTTTTAAAATTAATACGACGCATGAATAAAAACAAACTATCCTGTACAGTTATGCTAGGAAAATATTCTGCATTGGCAGTATTAATGCTATCTCCGGCGTTGGTTACTTTAATGTCTGATGGCGTAGGATGCGATTGTGCAAATTGGCAAATAGTAAGTAGTTCGGTGGCTTTAGTTTTTAAATAAGAAGGAAGTGTATTTTTATAGGATTCAATAATGGAAGCTGCTTTATTATAATTTCCTAAAATGGCATACTCAGAAGCGTATTTTATTATATAAGGTAAAAAAATACTGCTATCCATTTCAATTAACTTTTCAAAACGAGTAATTGATTTTTCATATTGCTTGGTTTCTGAATATACTTGGAATAAAAAAAGACTAGCTTCTGCATTTTTTTGATTTTTCTCCAGCAAGCTTTCAAGTAATTTAATGGAACTAGGGTAGTCTTTCAGTTCAAAAGCAGCAAGGGCTTTTTGGAAAACTTTATTTTGAGCATTATTTTCTTGCGCCAGCAATTTGGATGTATTGCTAAAAAGCAAAACGAAAAAAAATAATAAATATATTTTTTTACCTTTCATATAAATAGCCGTAAGTAATGTAAATATACAAATTAGGGTACTTGTATGTACTTATGTAATTGAGCGCTTAACTCCCAGTTGGGGTTGGCCTTAATATATTCAATGACTAAAGGCGTTATTTCATTGGCCTTATCCCATTCGGGCTGTAAATATAGTTTACAAGTAGCAGGTACTTGTTTGGCATAGGTCTCGGCCCACTCAAAATCATGTTTATTAAAAATAACTACTTTTAATTCCGATGCAGCAGCTATGCTTTCGCTAAGAGGTGCTTTAAATTTTTTCGGTGAAAGACAAACCCAGTCCCAGTTTCCAGACATAGGGCTTGATCCAGAAGTCTCCATATTTATTTCAAAGCCTGCTTTTTTTAAAGCAGCAGTAAGAGCGTCTAAATTATACAGTAAAGGTTCGCCTCCTGTTATAATGGCTAATCTGCCTGGATGCGCTAAAGCGCTTGAAACAATTTCTTCAATGGATAAAACCGGATGCTTGCTTGCATCCCAACTTTCTTTTACATCACACCAAACACAACCCACATCACATCCGGCCAAGCGAATAAAATAAGCCGCCTTGCCTTGGTGGTATCCTTCGCCTTGCAAAGAATAAAACATTTCCATAACTGGATATTGGGTAGTTGTACTCAAGTTAAAATGTATAAAATTATTTTGCTATTAAAGACCTTGGTAAGCCTTCATGGTGTTTTTTAATAATCCTGCAATGGTCATCAGTCCTACGCCTCCAGGAACGGGTGTAATAGCAGATGCTTTAGCACAAGCTTCTTCATAATGCACATCGCCCTTAATTCTAAAACCTTTTTTGGCGGTGGCATCTTCAACACGGGTAATACCTACATCTATAATAACAGCACCGGGCTTAATCATATCGCCTGTTAAAAAATTAGGCACGCCTAAAGCAGCCACAATAATATCTGCACCTAAACAAATTTCTTTTAAATTTTTTGTGTGGCTATGACAAATAGTTACCGTACAATTTCCTTGTGCAATATTGCTACTTAATAAAATACTCATGGGTCTTCCTACTATATTACTTCTACCTATCACTACTGCATTTTTTCCTTTGGTTTCAATATTAAAATGTTCAAGCATTAAAATAATTCCATAAGGAGTAGCTGGAATAAAAGTATTTAAACCTTGCACTAAGCGGCCCACATTTACGGGATGAAAACCGTCTACATCTTTAGCGGGATCAATGGCTTCAATGACTTTCGATTCCTTAATATGTTTAGGTAAGGGTAATTGAACTAATATACCATCGCAATTAGGATCTTGATTCAGCTCTGCAATTTTTGCTAATAAAACAGTTTCCTCCACATCTGCGTCCATTCTATATAAAGAGGAACCGAAACCGGTTTCTTCACAGTTTTTTACTTTACTAGCAACATAGGTTTCACTCGCTCCATTATTACCTACCAATATGGCAGCTAAATGAGGCATTCTTTTGCCTGCGGCTTTAAGGGCTTGAGTTTGCTCTAAAAGGGTTGCTTTTACGGCGGCGGCGGCTATTTTTCCATCTAATACTAACATGTAGCAAATTTAGTTCTTGTGAATTGCAGTGCTGTAATTTTTTTTTAACATTCCATCCCCTGTATATTTGTAGTCTTAATATAAAGTATGGAACAAAACCCGAACCAGCCCTTAAACATTGAAATTAGTGAAGAAATCGCCGAAGGCTCTTACGCTAATTTGGCTATTATTACCCATAGCAATGCCGAATTTGTAGTTGATTTTGTCAATGTCATGCCAGGTACACCCAAGAGCAAAGTAAAAAGCAGAGTAATATTAACCCCTATGCATGCTAAAAGGTTTATGAAGGCCTTGGTAGAAAATGTAGAAAGATATGAAGCGGCTAATGGAACCATTGCCGATATGTTGCCTGTAGAAATTCCTATGAATTTTGGAGGCCCTACTGCGCAGGCATAATAAATATGTGTATAAGTTCGCTAGATGTTGAAAAGTAGAGCTCTTATTTTTTATGTTTTGGAAACGAGAATTATAACTTTGACGCATATCCCACCCACATGAATCCTTCAGTAAAAATATTCGCAGGAACTGGCTCTCAAGCCTTAGCAGAAAAAATTGCGCAACGTTTC
>CAIJZF010000405.1 GCA_903825095.1 uncultured Bacteroidota bacterium
CTTTACAATTTCATCAACCACTGCAGGATCAAGCAGTGTTGAAGTATCTCCTAAACTTTTCAATTCACCTTCTGCTACCTTGCGCAGTATACGACGCATAATTTTTCCAGAACGCGTTTTAGGAAGTCCCGATACAAATTGTATTTTATCAGGCTTGGCACTAGGGCCAATAATTCTGGTGACAGTTTGTAAAATATCTTTTCTAATAATATCGGCAGTGCCATGAGTGTCTTGACCATGTGAGCCAGTATAAATTACGTATGCATAAATACCTTGTCCTTTTACATCGTGCGGATAACCTACCACCGCACTTTCCACCACACCTGCATGCATATTAATAGCGTTCTCCACTTCTGCTGTACCAATTCTATGTCCACTTACATTTAATACATCATCTACTCTGCCTGTAATTCTAATCTGTCCCAATTCATTTTTTAAAGCACCATCTCCTGTAAAATATAAATTAGGATAAGTAGCGAAATAATTCGTTCTGCATCTTTCATGATCGCCATAAGTTGTTCGAATAGTGGCAGGCCAAGGTTGTGTAATGCATAAATTACCTCTATATAAATCATCTTCCTTGGTAGTTACTTCTGCTCCTTTATCATCCACTAAAATAGTTTTCACACCTGGCATTGGATAAGTGGCCCATCCTGGTTTACCTTCAGTAATACCTGCCATATTAGATATCATAATGCCTCCTGTTTCTGTTTGCCACCAGGTATCTACAATAGGACATTTTTTCTTTCCAATATTTTCATCGTACCAATGCCATGCTTCTTCATTAATGGGTTCACCTACGGTGCCTAATACTTTTAAACTACTTAAATCATGTCCTTGCACAGGTCCTAGTCCAAAACCCATCAATGATCTAATAGCAGTAGGAGCAGTATATAAAATATTGACTTTGAATTTATCAATGATATCCCAGAATCTTCCTGCATCGGGGAAAGTAGGAATGCCCTCAAACA
Source organism: uncultured Bacteroidota bacterium (assembly GCA_903825095.1). The sequence goes on from CAIJZF010000405.1 coordinate 972, forward strand.
TTAAAGAAGTGCCGCCTGCACTTAAAGGTGCATACACTATATAACTATGTCCTGTAATCCAACCAATATCGGCAGTGCAGAAAAATAAATCATTGGGTTGGTATTGAAAAACATTCACAAAAGTATAATTGGTGTAGACCATATAGCCAGCAACACTATGCACTACGCCCTTAGGTTTACCCGTTGAACCAGAAGTATATAAAATAAATAAAGGATCTTCTGCATCCATTTCAACGGCATCTACTGAAGTGATGCCTTGCGATTCTACTTTTTTAATTTCATCTTCCCACCAAAGATCACGCCCTTTTAACATAGACACAGCGGTTCTAGTTCTTGTACAAACAATTACATTTTTTATTGTTTTATTGCCAATGAGTGCATCATCAATCACAGATTTCAATGGAATATCTTTAGCGCCTCTATAAGCTCCATCGCAAGTAATAATATAAGTAGCTTTGGCATCGTCTAAACGGTCTGCAATACTTTGTGCAGAGAAGCCTCCAAAAATTACACTATGAATGGCACCAATGCGTGCACATGCTAATACAGCAATGGCCAGTTCGGGTATCATACCCATATAAATACAAATACGATCTCCTTTTTGTACGCCATTATTAATAAGCACCTGTGCAAACTGTGAAACTTTTAAATGTAATTGTTTATAGGTAATGATGCGGTGATGTTCTGTAGGATCATTGGGCTCCCAAATAATGGCGGGTTTGTCTCCATTTTTTGCTAAATGTCTATCAATACAATTTTCAGTAATATTTAATTTTCCTCCCTTAAACCATTCTACTTTCGGTTCAGTAAAATTCCATTCTAAAACCTTATCCCATTTTTTACGCCAAGTAAAATTTTCTGCAATGGCTCCCCAAAATTTTTCCGGATGGTCAATGCTATTTTTATAAGCTTCGTGATAAGCTTCTAAGGTTTTAATTTGATAAGGGTAACTCATATACACAGGTTGAATAAATAATGATTACCAAATTTACATTTTTCAGTTTAAATATTTAACTTGAA
>CAIJZF010000406.1 GCA_903825095.1 uncultured Bacteroidota bacterium
AATACCCGTAGGAGCGGTTGGCAACTATGTCAAAAAACTTATTAATTGTGGAGTCGCCTGCAAAGGCCAAGACGATCGAGAAGATTTTAGGGGATGAATTTGAAGTAAGAAGCTGCTATGGTCATATTCGTGATCTAGAAAAAGCAGACATGGGTATTGACTTGAAAAACAAATTTGCACCAAGATATACCGTCCCTAGTGAGAAAGAAAAAGTGGTAAAGGAATTAAAATCCATGTCAAAGAAGGCAAAGGAAGTTTGGCTAGCATCGGATGAGGACCGTGAAGGAGAAAGTATTAGTTGGCATTTGGCAGAAGTATTAGGATTAGATCCTAAAAAAACAAAGCGTATTGTATTTCATGAAATTACAGCGCCCGCTATTAAAAAAGCAGTGGCGAATCCTCGTTTCATTAATATGGATTTAGTGGACGCACAACAAGCAAGAAGAATATTAGATAGAATTGTGGGTTTTGAATTAAGCCCTGTGCTTTGGAGAAAAATTGGCATGCAAAGAAGTTTGAGTGCGGGTCGTGTACAAAGTGTAGCCGTAAGATTAATTGCTGAAAGAGAAAGAGAGATCAATCAATTTTTACCAGAAAGCGTATTTAAAATTGCTGCTTTATTCTCCGCTCCCGATATTAATAAAAAGAAAGTTAAGTTTAAAGCTGAAGGCCCTCAAAAATTATCAACGGCTGGTGCGGCTGAAAAGTTTTTAAACGAATCAAAAGGTGCAAAATATACGGTAAAAGATATTGCAGTAAAAGATGGCAAACGCACGCCCTCAGCGCCTTTCACTACTTCTACCTTACAACAAGAGGCTTCTAGAAAATTAGGCTATAGCGTTAGTAAAACAATGTTACTTGCGCAAAAATTATATGAAAGTGGTAAGATCACTTACATGAGAACCGATAGTATTAGTTTAAGTGAAACTGCAGTAGACGCCATAAAAGCAGAAATTAATTCAAGCTTTGGTGAAAAATATTATCAACCTCGCAAGTTTAAAAATAAAAATGAAAATGCGCAAGAGGCGCATGAGGCCATTCGCCCTTCTTACATGAATGAAAGCAAAGTAGACGATGCCGATTTAAATAGATTATACGAACTCATATGGAAAAGAACCATTGCTTCTCAAATGAGCGATGCGCAATTCGAAAAAACAACTGCTAAAATTGAAGTCTCTACGAATAAAGAAACTTTAACAGCAAGCGGAGAGGTTATGAAATTTGATGGTTTTCTAAAAGTATATTTAGAAAGCAACGACGATGAAGAGGAAGAAGATAATAATGAAGAGGGTGAAAGTTTATTACCTCCTTTAGCGAAAGGACAAGTATTAGACTTTTTAGAAATGACAGGACTAGAGCGTTTTAGTCGCCCTACTTCAAGATTCACAGAAGCATCGCTGGTGAAGAAATTAGAGGAATTAGGTATTGGACGCCCTTCTACTTATGCACCCACTATCTCTACTATTATGAAACGTAATTATGTAGAGAAAAGAGAGAAAGAAGGGGTGAAAAGAATCTTCCAGATTTTAACTTTAGATAATAAGGATGTCATTAAACAAGAGACTGCCTCAGAAATTACAGGTGCAGAAAAAAATAAGTTATCTCCTACCGATTTAGGTTTAGTGGTGACTGACTTTTTGAAATTGCATTTTGAAAAAGTAATGGACTTTAACTTTACTGCTAAAATTGAAGGTGAGTTTGATGAAATCGCAGCTGGTAAATTAAAATGGAGCGATATGTTGGCCTCTTTTTACGAGCCCTTTCATGTAACTATTGAACATACATTGGAAACTGCTGAAAGAGCTAAAGGTGAGAGAGAACTAGGTTTTGATGCAGTGACTGGTAAGAAAGTAATTGCTCGTATGGGAAGATATGGACCGATGGTTCAAATTGGACACCAAGACGAAGAAGAAAAACCAAGATTTGCAAAGCTAAAGGCCTCACAAAGTATTGAGACTATTAGTTTTGAGGAAGCTATGGAGCTTTTCAAACTTCCTCGTATGCTAGGACAGTTTGAAGAGGAAGATGTTTCTGTAAATATTGGTCGTTTTGGCCCCTATGCGGCCCATGCTAAGAAGTTCTACTCACTTAACAAGGAAATGGACCCTTATACTGTAACCCTAGAAGAATTGACTCCTATGATTGCAGAAAAGCGTAAGGCAAAAGATGAGAGAACCATTAAAGTATTTGAAAAAGAAAAGATACAATTACTGAGAGGCCCTTATGGCCCTTATATTAAACAAGGTTTACGCAATTTTAAATTAAGTAAAGAACAACAAGAAAAAGTAGAAACCTTGACCATTGAAGAAGTGAATGCCACTATTGCTGAATTAAAAGCCAACCCGCCACGAAAAATGGCTAGAAAGAAAAAGGCTTCTTAACAATAATACTAAGAAAGGTCCTCCGAAATTCGGGGGACCTTTCTTTATCTATTATAAATTTTATAAGTTTATTGGAAGGAAGGCTTACTCATTAATTTAAGGTATTGAACGTGCGCTTTAATGGCACTTATTACCGTTGGGTATTCAATGTATTTTAATTTAAAATCGGCACAGGTTTGTTTTACTATTTTAGAAATAGCAGGATAATGCACATGAGAGATTTTAGGAAACAAATGATGCTCAATTTGAAAGTTTAACCCTCCTACTAACCAACTTACTAATTTACTCTTCGTCGCAAAATTAGCAGTGGTTTGAATTTGGTGCACTGCGAACTCATCAGGCATTTTATTCTCAGGTTGAACAGCAATAGGGAATTCAGTTTCAGTAACAGTATGTGCTAGTTGAAATACAATACTTAATACAAAGCCTGCAAAACAGCCCACTACTAAGAAACCCACTAACCAGCTTACCCAGCCCAACATATATATAGGCAATACCACAAAAACAAATGCATGGTAAACTTTCACTGCCCAAAATTCAAAATGTTCAGCAAAGCTCATTTTACTAATTTCTACTGTTCCAATTTTTTTAGAAAAGTACTTTTTATAATCTGCAAAAAATATCCAAAATATATACAGTAGCATATATAATCCCCAAAAATAAACATGTTGAAAACGGTGTAAACCATAATGCTTCTGCGTAGGCGCCATTCTCATTAAAACACCTACTTCAATATCATCATCTACTCCATCTATATTGGTATAGGTATGGTGTAAGGTTACATGCTTCATGGCCCACATAAATCGGCTTGCACCCAAAACACTAATAGAAGATGAAGCTAATTTATTTAACCAAGCGTATTTACTGAAACTACCATGACTGCCATCGTGCATAACGTTAAATCCAATGGCGGCAATAAGGCCTCCAAATAAGATACATTCCAAAATCGCATAAAATACAGGAGGTGTGAAAAATATTAAATGAATATAAGTAATTACAAAAAGGCTCATTAAAATAATGGCTTTAGAAAACAATTTAAAATTTCCTGTTGCTTTAATAGCATGGTCTTCTAAATATAGATTCACTCTTCTCTTTAATTCTGCATGTAATGAATTTGCCATTACAGGAAACTTCGGGGTATGCACATTATTGTTTGACATAGTGTTCGTTATAATATACAAAGAAAAGGCAATTAGCAATAATACTAGGCTTTATTCTGTATTATTTAGCTGAACGTTTAATAATTCTATTTATTATGTAAACAATTGTTAAATATATCCACATAGATGGGATAAGTTAAAACCATTTTTGACGATATATTTCGTTGATTTGAATAATAATTGAAACCAAA
>CAIJZF010000407.1 GCA_903825095.1 uncultured Bacteroidota bacterium
CTTTACGTGTTATCACTTCGCCTGCAGTTTGGGAGACCGCTACTGATAAAAATAAGTATTTACCCTTATTTAATTTTAAAACTTATTTCCAATCGACTCATAAAAGTGATAGCATCAATTTTGTGGAAGTAGATTGTTATGGAAGTAAAAATGGTATTAGAGACGAGCAATTACTATCTATATCGAAGGATCCAACCGTGGTATTTTGTTTAAGTAGTACTTTATCACATGCCATGCCTGCGGTTAGAAGAATGATGATGCGCATGATGGAATTAAAAATTCAATCACCCGTTATATTAATGACAGATAGTGCTTGGCAAAGTACAGACGAGCATTTAATACATTTTGCCACTGAAGCTGGAGCGCTTTTATTAGATGGTTTTGGAGATGGTATTTGCATTGGCTTACAAGGCAAACAAGTGGAAATAGCTTCTAATGAGAATGAAGCAGGCGCAGAGTCAGGTAAGGTTTCTGGTAGAAATTATTTTACGAATCATTCAGTAGAACAGTTTTTAAATTCAACGGCTTTTGGCATTTTACAAGCGACACGCACTAGAATTTCTAAAACAGAATATATATCTTGCCCAAGCTGCGGTAGAACTTTATTTGAATTACAAGAAACCACTGCTAAAATTAGAGCAGTGACCAGTCATTTAAAAGGCTTAAAAATTGCCATCATGGGTTGTATCGTTAATGGACCTGGTGAAATGGCCGATGCCGATTTTGGTTATGTGGGAAGTGGAGTAGGTAAGATAACTTTGTACAAAGGAAAAGAAGTGATGAAGCGTAATATTGATAGTGCAGTGGCAGTGGATGAACTTATACTTCTTTTAAAAGAGCATAATGCTTGGATTGACTTAGTCTAATGTATTTAGCTAGTTTTCTTATTTAATATTAATCATGTATCAACTCATTTATTTTTTTGTTTATTTAATCTCACTGCTGCCTTGGAGGCTGCTCTATTTTATTAGTGATATTATTGCATTGTTATTGCAACATGTTTTCAAATATCGCGCAAAAGTAGTGCAGCAAAATTTAGCCATTGCCTTTCCCCTAAAGACAGCTAAAGAAAGACAAAAAATTGCTAATGATTTTTATCAGCAGTTCACCGATTCTTTTATTGAAACTTTTAAGCTTATTTCCATTTCTGATAAAAATTTTGAAAAAAGATTTAGTTCTAATGCAGAAGTATTACATAAGCTATATGCTAGCGGCCAATCGGTACAAATAATGGCTGGTCATTTTTTTAATTGGGAATTTGCCAATTGGGGTGCTGCTAAATACGGACAATACCCATTCATTGCAGTGTATATGCCTTTGAGCAATCCTCATTTTAATAAAATTATCTTAAAATTAAGGCAGCGTTTTGGTAGCATTATGATTCCTGCTACCAATTTCAAATCACAGTTTCATAAGTATGCCAACCAGGGTGCCTATGCAATGGCTTTGGCTGCGGATCAAAATCCCGGCAATCCTTTGTCGGCTTATTGGGTACCTTTTTTTGGCAGGCTTACCCCATTTGTAAAGGGACCAGAGAAGGGGGCCCTCTTAAATAATACAGCTCAAGTATTTGTGCATTTTTACCGCGTCAAAAGAGGGTATTATCATTCTGAATATGAAGTCATGACCACTTCTCCTAATTATTTCAAGGACGGACAACTTACTGCTTTGTTCGTGAAAACATTAGAAGAAAAAATTAAAGCCAATCCTGCTAATTATTTATGGACACATAGAAGATGGAGATACGAATACGATGCAAAGAAGCATGAAAAACTAGTAGTGCATTAGTTCAATAAAATATCGCCTTCACTTGGAGCCTTCGTTTTAGTGACTTCAAAACTAAATTTATCTTTCAAAGTTTGTACTGCTTCCCAACCACCTAGAACTATTCTTACGTTATGTATACCTTGTTTTTTTAGTAGGCTAGCAGCGAGTGTACTATTCTCTCCGTTTTCTGTAAGTATATAAATATTAAAATGCTCGTCTAGCTCAGACATTGATCCAGGATCACCCATATCTGCTAAAGGTAGAGAGACTGAATTTTTTATATGGCTTTTATCAAAGTCGGCTTCTGTTCTACAATCTAATACCATTAAGTATTCATCAAATGGAATATCCATAGCCAACTCATCTACTTCCACGTCTATAATTAAATCGTATCTTTTACCTGCAGCGGTCCAAGTGGCAAAGCCTCCATTTAAATAACCTTTAATGCCCGTGAATTCGGCCTTGGTAAAATAAGCAAGGGTTTCAGCCGCAATAGTTTCTTCTAAAATAAATACAATGGGACTATCCTTTCTAATGATGTCCATAGCAATAGCATATTTAGCTGTCAGCGGTGTAATATGTGTTGCATTAGGAATATAACCAAGCATTAAATCTGCGCTAGGTCTCGCATCAATAATTAAGACAGATTCATCTTCAATGACTTTAAGAAATTGTGCTAACTCTACTTGCATACTATCCAACTAGTTGTTCTACAAATTTATTAATTTGCTCTAATCGAGTATAATCAACAGCATAATAAATAAATTTTCCTTCACGAA
>CAIJZF010000408.1 GCA_903825095.1 uncultured Bacteroidota bacterium
GATAATAACTATGATTATATTTTTGAAATGGACGCCGATTTCTCTCATAACCCCAATGACTTAGACAAATTATTAGCTGCTTGTGAAGAGAAAGGGGCAGATGTTTCTATTGGAAGTAGATATGTGAAAGGGGGTGAAACTGAAAACTGGCCTCTTGATAGAAGAATTTATTCACTAGGCGGTTCTGCCTACACAAGAATTATTACAGGCATGCCTATTAAGGATCCTACAGCAGGTTTTATTTGTTATAAGAATAAAGTACTTGCCGATATTAACTTAGATACAATTCAATTTATTGGATACGCTTTCCAAATTGAAATGAAATTTGCTGCTTGGAAATTGGGCTATAAAATAAAAGAAGTGCCTATTACATTTGTGGATAGAAAAATAGGTATTAGTAAAATGTCCAAAGGTATTATTAAAGAAGCCATGCTAGGTGTACTTAATATGCAATGGCAGTCATCCACTGGAAGCTTTATTAAAATGATAAAACGCATTCGTGTCAACTTTTAAGAAGGCTTTATTACAATTACATATTTTCGTTTTTTTAGCGGGGCTAACTGGTTCCTTAGGTTTTTTGATTAAACTTAATGGCTTAGTATTAGTATTTTACCGCATTCTTATTACTGTTATTGTATTATGGGCATTGGCTTTATATAAAAAAAATACCCATCAATATAGTCTTAAAACAAAAATGTCCTTATTAGGCACAGGTGCTATTATTGCCCTGCACTGGGTTTGTTTTTATCAAAGTATTAAACTAGCCAACGTTTCTATTGCCTTAGTATGTTTTTCAAGTACTAGTTTATTTAGCTCTTTTTTAGAACCACTATGGAAACATGCTAAAATACAATTTCAAGAAATTCTTATTGGTTCATTAAGTCTATTGGGTATTTTTCTCATATTCCATTTTGATACTCAATTTAGAACGGGTATTATCGTAGGTTTATTTTCAGCCTTATTTGCAGCTATCTTTTCTATTATTAATAAGCGTTTTACCAGTCATATCGATGTTCAAACCATACAATCCTATGAAATGACAGGGGGGCTATTATTTTTATTGCCTTTTGTATTATTACTTGGTTTTAATACGGGGTTTAATCCTGTAGGATTATTACCTACAAGCATGGACTGGTTTTGGTTATCTATACTAGCAATAGCTTGTACAGTCTGGTCAACTCATCTTATGCTTTCTTCCTTGAAACATATTAGCGCCTTTACATTGAATGTAACTTTGAATTTAGAACCTGTCTATGGTATTATACTTGCCTTTATTTTATTTAAAGAACAAAAACAATTAGGGCTTAGTTTTTACGCAGGTATACTTTGTATAATTATATCTGTTATCATACAAATGAGAAGAATTGTAAAGCAACACCGCATCCAACAAGTTAAAATTCAAAGATAAAGCCTACGGTAGGCGTTATAAAGATGGTATTGTTTTCGTATAAAGAAGGCTCTGCATTGGATCCATCTTTTTTAAGCGCTAAGCCATCGGTAGTTTTGAAAGTTCCATTGGCCTCGTAAGAAAATATATAAAAGGGAGGAGATACGGTTTTAGCTCCATACCAATTGGTAATATCTATATAAAAATCAAATGTCGATTTCTTGTAATTATACTTTTTATCTAATCTAAAATCACTTGAATGAAAGGCTCTATTACGTAAAGTATTTAATTTAGCGTAATCAAATAAGCCCGTACCTAATGTCGCGAAGTTTAATTTACTCAAATTCATATCATAAGGGGTATAAGGAGCACCACCTTGGTATCTGAACTTAATACCTAACTCCCAATTTTTATTAAACTTATAACCACCCGTTAAACTAAGTAAGTGTATATTTTCCCAAGAACTAGGACTGTATTTCCCCTGAATATCGGTATAAGAACTTCTGAAAAAACTATAACTAGCAACTCCAAAAAAGCGCTTTGTTAATTTTTGTTGAGCAAATAATTCATAGCCATAACTTCTACCTAAACCAACGGTGGAGATATCCTCGTTGCCTAAAATATTAAAATCGGCCCCTAAATTAGATAAACTAATTCCTTTTTCTTTACTGATAGGAACCCCTGTATATCTTTTATAAAATACTTCTGCTGTAAAGCGAGTAGATTCAGAACGCAAGTATTCAATGCCTGTTACATAATGGAAGCTTCCAATATAACTAGCGTCTCTATTTAAATAATTACCAGATGCGTCTTTAAAGCCTAAGGCTGTATTGGGGGCTAATTTAAAGTACTTGCCTACAGAGGCATTCCATGTGAGTTGATCGGTTAAAACCAGGCTTAATCCAACTCTTGGAGATATTTGACGCATTATTTGATTACCTGTATTGGTAAAAGTATTTCCATCTTTTCGAATACCTGCGCTAATACCTAATCTATTATTAAAGGCTCTTTTACCCATTTGGAAAAAAGCACCATATTTTTTATAATTAAAACTAGAATTATAACGGATATAAGTTTTAGCACCTAAGGTAGGAGTGGCTGCATTCGGGAATAAATTATTGTACTTCAACACTTGATAAGTGCTATTGTCATAATTAATATCTGTAAGATTAAACCCAGTTGTAAATTTAATGCCTAATAAACTTTTAGAAATATCCCATCTTAAATTATTGCCAATGTCATTAGAGGTGTAATCAAAAGTTTTTTCACCTCTATCAGGATTTAAATTGTCTTCGTATTTCTCATTTACATTGTATAAATTATTCTTACTAATAGCTAAATTCCAATACCCTTTTTTAATTAAACGCTTTAAGGTAACACCCATGGTGTAACTCCACTGATTAATAGAGGGGCTAGCATTGAGTGCGTATACTTTTTGAGGCGTTGAGTTTCTAGGGGCTGCAAATTTAAATTCATCAATAGCACCCACGCCAATAAAGGTTAAAGTGGTTTTAGGATCGATACTATGGGTTACTTTAAATTGGTAGTCCCAAAAATTAGGTCGAATAGGCAAGTCTAATAAATGAAAAAGAAATTGTAAATAACTGCGTCTAGCAGACACTAAAAAAGTAGTTTTCCCATTTTTTGATAAGGGGCCTTCAAAAGTACTCGCAAACTCAGTGGCTCCCATTCTTATATTTCCTTGCAATTTTTCTGTATTACCTCTTTTTTGTTTAAACTCAAATACAGAAGAAAGGGCATTGTCAAATTTTGCATCAAATGCAGAAGAGGATAATTTTACCTCATCAATAAAAGAAACATTTAAGATACCCTGTGGCCCACCTGCACTACCTTGGGTACTGAAATGGTTAATTACGGGTATTTCTATACCATCTAAATAAAATACATTCTCATTGGGGGCGCCACCTCTTACAATAATATCATTTCTAAAACCAGCTCCTGTGGAAGCTGAACCGGTAACACCTGGTAAAGACTGTACCACTTTAGAGATATCAAAATTACTTCCAGGACTAGATTTAATCTCTTCAGAGGTTAATCTTTGCACACTTAAGGGAGTTTCTAAGGTAGCTGCTCTTACTGTTTTTCTATTACCACCTACTCTTACTTCAGCTAATTGATAGGACTCGGGAATAAGTTCAATGGTATTGTTTAGTTCATTACCTGAAGTGACAACCACATTAAACAAAGTAAGGGGATAAGAACCTATTGAAATAAATTTTAATTGGTATTGACCTGTAGGAATGGATTTTATTACATATTTACCATTGCTGTCTGTTACAGTTGAATAGGGGGTATTTAAAACCTTAACAGATACCCCTGATATAGGAAATTGAGTATTTTTATCGACTACCCAACCCGATAAATTACCCTTATTTTGAGCAAATCCAAAAGCACAGAGTAGTAGGGATAGGGCGAGAAAAATACCTTTCATATAATAAATTAATAAAGCAAATCTAAGACAAAAAAAGATCTCAAAACTATTTGTATATTACAATTATAAAATACCAAAAAATGAATAAAATTCTATTGTTTTTGCTGGTTTTCCTTTGTTTGAAAACAAGTGCACAAAAAAAGGAATTAGACCATACTGTTTATGATAGTTGGCAGTCCATCAGAGAAACCTCTTTTCATCCTCAAGGCAAATTTATAGTTTATGCTATTGCGCCTCAGGAAGGA
>CAIJZF010000409.1 GCA_903825095.1 uncultured Bacteroidota bacterium
CAAACGTAGGGAAAAGCACTTTGTTTAATCGTTTCTTAGAGGAGCGTAAAGCCATCGTGGACGATATTAGCGGTGTTACTAGAGACCGTCAATACGGGGTAACTGAATGGGCGGGTAAAACCTTTAACGTAATTGATACGGGTGGTTTTGTACCCGATTCTCGAGATATGTTTGAAACCGAAATTCGCAAGCAGGTAAAGATTGCTATTGAAGAGGCGAACTCTATCATATTCATGGTAGATGCTGCGGTAGGTTTGACCGATTTAGACGCTTCTATGGCCGATATGCTTAGAAGAAGTACTAAGCCTGTTTATGTGTGCGTGAACAAAGTAGATAATTCAACTAGAGCTTTAGAAGGTACCGAGTTTTACGGAATGGGCTTTGAACATAACTATTTTATAAGTTCTATTTCAGGAAGTGGAACAGGCGAACTTTTAGACGCCGTTACCAACGATATCAAGATCAAAGAAGTAAGTAATGACGATGAAGAAGTAGCAGAGGGCGAGGAAGAGCCATTGGCCATTCCAAAGATTGCCATTATGGGACAACCCAATGTAGGGAAGTCTAGTTTATTGAATGCCATGATTGGTCAGGATAGAACTATTGTGAGTGATATTGCAGGCACTACGCGCGATACCATTCATACGCATTATACCATGTTTCAAAAGGAATTTATTCTAATTGATACAGCAGGTATTCGACGTAAGAATAAGGAGAAAGACGATCTTGAATTTTACTCCATTATTAGAGCCATTAAGGCCATGGACGAGGCCGATGTATGTTTACTAGTGGTAGACGCTACTAAAGGTGTAACGGCCCAGGATTTAAGCATATTTAGCCTTGCATCTAAGAAGGGTAAGGGAATTATTGTATTGATAAACAAATGGGATTTAATAGATAAGGAAACCAATACCGCTCGTGACTATGAAAAAGTAGTGAAGGACAAACTGGCTCCTTTTACCGATGTGCCCGTGTTATTCATATCAGCTATAGAAAAAACCCGCATATTTAAAGCGATTGAACTGGCCTTAGAAGTCTATGAAAATAAGCACCGTAAAGTGCCAACTTCTAAGCTCAACGATATTATGTTGAAGGCTATTCTTAAATACCAAGCCCCTGTTGTAAGAGGCCATGTGATTAAGATTAAGTTCGTATCCCAGCTACCAACCAGGGTGCCTAGCTTTGCCTTTTTTACCAATTTCCCAGATGATATTAAGGTTCCTTATCGTAACTACCTTGAAAATCAATTAAGAGCGAATTTTAAGTTTACAGGGGTGCCTATTAGGGTCTATTTTAGGAAGAAGTAGAATTAGCTCTGTTTAGGTGTAGAATTAGAACGGTGTGTAAAAAATTAATCTTAAAATTTGGCATATTTAAAGGGTATGGCTATCTTCGCCCTCGTATTTTTGATACTAAACTTAAAAAAACCAAAAAATGAAAAAAGTTATCGCAATTTTCGCTATCGCTGCACTAGCTGCTTGTGGTGGTGCTTCTACTGAAGCAAAAACTGACACTGCTGTTGCAACTGTTGATACAGCTGCTGCTGCAACTGTTGACACTGCTGCTGCTGCAACTGTTGATACTACAGTTAAAGCGAAGTAATTTTAGAAGTTTATAAACTTCTTGCAAGAAGGTCCTTCCCAATAATATTGGGGAGGATTTTTTATTTTAGGCATTTCTAGATCCATAGTCAATTATTGGTTTTTGGCATCAATATTGTCTTATAAGGGTATACCTTAGTAAAACTAGGTTTTGACCAAGGTGCTATGTCATTTTGACTTTAATTTAAATTGTATAGAGAGTGGATAAGACGTTTTTGTTTAAGGGGGAAGAAGATAATGAGTTTATACCTTTATTTTCATTTAATGAGCAGGGGGAAGAGAATGAGCCAGAAATGGTGATTGATTCATTACTACCCATTCTGCCACTTCGTAATACGGTCCTATTTCCGGGCGTAGTTATTCCTATTACGGTAGGAAGAGATAAAAGCATTCAAGCCGTAAAGGCTTCTTATAATAAGGATAAATTAATTGGGGTGGTTTCTCAAAAGGATGGCAATATTGAGGATCCTACACCGGCCGATCTTTGTCAAATTGGTACCGTTGCAAAAATCATTAAAATGATTAAGATGCAAGACGGCGGTACCACTATTATTATTCAAGGGAAAAAGCGTTTTGAATTATTGGAGATGAAAGAAGAAGATCCTTTTTTCAAAGCCAGTGTAAAAGTATTGGTAGAAGATAAAGTAGATAAAGAGAACCAAGATTTTCAAGCCTACTTATCTAACATAAAAGATTTAGCCACTCAAATTATTCAGTTGTCTCCTAATTTTCCATCGGAGGCAGCCATGATTTTAAAAAATATTGAAAGCCCTTTATTTCTTATCAATTTTGTAAGTAGTAATTTAAGTGTAGATGTAAATGATAAGCAAGCCTTATTAGAGCAACATAATATCAAGCTTAGGGCAGAGAAATTAATTCAGTTTTTACAACAAGAATTACAGTTTGTTGAATTGAAAAATAAGGTGGCCAATAAGACGCGCACCGAAATAGACAAGCAACAACGCGATTACTTTTTACAACAACAATTAAAAAGTATTAAGGATGAATTAGGCGGAGACCCCAATGAGCGCGAAGTGGCGGAGATGAAAAAGAAGGCGGAAGGAAAGAAGTGGCCAGAAGCCGCTAAAAAATTATTTCAAAATGGTTTGGAGAAATTGGAACGTATGCATCCAAGTACGCCAGACTATTCCGTGGTGTATAATCATTTAGACTTATTATTAGACCTGCCTTGGGAAGAATATACAGCAGACAACTATGATTTAAAGAACGCTAAAAAAGTTTTAGACGCCGACCATTATGGTATGGGCAAAATTAAAAATAGAATTTTAGAGTACCTAGCGGTGCTTAAAATTAAAGGCGATATGAAAAGCCCTATTTTATGTTTCTTAGGCCCTCCAGGTATTGGTAAAACTTCTTTAGGAAAATCTATTGCGCATGCCATTGGTAGAAAATACATTAGAGTAAGCCTTGGTGGCTTGCATGATGAAAGTGAAATTAGAGGACACCGTAAAACCTATATTGGCGCCATGCCAGGTAGAATTATTCAAAGCCTGCGTAAGGTTAAAACATCTAATCCAGTAATGATATTGGATGAGATAGATAAAATAGGCAGCGACCATAGAGGCGACCCCTCCTCTGCTTTATTAGAAGTATTAGATCCAGAACAGAACCATAGTTTTTATGATAACTACTTAGAATCGGAATATGATTTAAGTAAAACTTTATTTATTGCAACGGCCAACGATATTAGCCGCATTCAACCCGCACTTAGAGACCGTTTAGAAATAATTGATTTAAGTGGATACGCAGTAGAAGAAAAAATTGAAATTGCGAAAAGACATTTACTGCCTAAACAAAGACAAGCCCATGGATTAGATAAAATTAATTTCAAGGTACTTGACAATGTACTTGAGAAAGTAATTGAAGATTATACAAGAGAAAGTGGTGTGCGTGAACTAGACAGACAACTTGCTTCCATTATGCGTTATCAAGCCAAGGAACTCGCTTATAAGCATAAAGTAAAACCAACCGTTACTAAAACCGATTTACATAAAATTTTAGGACAAGCTAGGTATAGTAATGAAATTTATAAAACCGTGAACATGCCAGGGGTGGCTGTGGGTTTGGCCTGGACTTATGTAGGAGGAGATATTTTATTTATAGAAGTATTACTTGCTGAAGGAAAAGGTGGTTTAAAGTTAACGGGTAACCTAGGAAATGTAATGAAAGAAAGTGTGGACACAGCCCTTACTTATTTACAAAGCAA
>CAIJZF010000410.1 GCA_903825095.1 uncultured Bacteroidota bacterium
ATTATCTGATTTAATAAAAGTAGCATTAGCTGGTAAGCTTCGACCAAGGCTTACACTTCAAAACATGATTATTATAAATAGAATATCTGGGTTAATCATCTTACTATTTAGTGCAGGCTTATTCTATGGGGCGCTTCATTATTAATACAAGGTGGTTATAAAAAATATCGTAAATTGCTATAGTGAAAAAATTAGCTATTCTAAAATTTTGTTTTTTTATATCCCTGCTCTGCGTGCTGCACACAGATCTTAGTGCACAGGGTGGTAAACTATTGTTATTAAAGGATCGCGGAGTGGTAGTAAGATCCTTCACTGAAGGAGATTATATCAACTTTGAATTTAGCAATGCGCAGTGGCTTACGGGCTATATTGATTGGATTAGAAATGATTCCATTCAAATTAATCAGTTTGCTTTACAAGGCACAGTTACCATGTTTGGTACCTATGGACAAGATACCCTGAAACTAGGTAGGCTGGTTTTGCATATTAACGAAATAGTGGCCTTTGCAAAAGACCGAGGACATTTTAGAAGTGTATTTACCAATGGTGCGTTTTTAAAAGCAGGGGGCATTGGTTATTTGAGTGTTAACATTATAAATTCTGCTATTAAGGGGGATAATATTTTTGAGTCTAAGAATATACCTAGGTTGGCTGGAGGCCTTGTTGCTTGGCTAGCGGGTTCGCTGGTAAAAAAATCGAATCCCGATTACCGACCTATTGGAAAACGTTTTAGCGTAGAAATTTTATAAATTGAATTTGTGCTAAAAAAAACACGTCGCCTTTTTCTTATTCTTTTTTTAAGTTCACTAGCGTATGTGCTTATTACAAAATTTATAGAACCTCCCATTACAATTACGCAAATTACCAATGCCTTTGGATTAGGATTGAAAAGAGATTATGTTGCTTGGGATAAAATGTCCTACAATATTAAGCTAGCTGCCATGGCCAGCGAAGATCAGGCTTTTACAGATCATATGGGTTTTGATTGGGACGCGATTGAAAAAAGTTTACACCCTAAAAAGAAAAATAAAAAATCTAAGATACCCTTGGGTGGTGGGGCTAGTACCATTTCACAACAGGTAGCTAAAAATGTTTTTTTATGGCAGGGTGGCCGCTATGATAAATACATAAGAAAAATTCCAGAGGTTTATTTTACTTTTTTAATTGAACTTATTTGGGGTAAGCAAAGAATTTTAGAAGTGTACTTAAATGTAATTGAAACGGGGCCGGGTTGTTTTGGAGTAGAGGCTGCTGCGCAACATTATTTTAAGAAGTCTGCTAAAAATTTATCTAGGGCTGAAGCTGCTATGATGGTGGCGGGTTTTCCCAATCCGAAAAAATTCACTGCCCGACCCATGACAAGAAGGGTTTCTTGGCGCTATCCACAAATTCTAAGAGAGATGAATAATATTGAAACGGATGAGGATGTAGCAGCCCTATTAAAAAAATAAACTTAGTATAAAAAGCCAGGGCGATGGTCTTGAAATACTTTATACTTTTCTTTCGAAGTTTATTTGCCTAAATTTTTATCAATTAGTTTAATAGCATTTTGTGTTCTTTGTTCGCCCACACCATTTACAATGCCCCAAGGAGTATTTTGGTTGATTAAAATATCTTTATAAATAGCAAACAATTCTTTTCTTGGTTTTTCATCAGGGTATTCTCTCATTTCGTCTGGGGACCAGGGTAGGTCTATATCACATAAAAGATAGAGATCATATTTTCTTGTATGTATTTGATCTAAAATATAAGTGTGGCAGTTATTAAAAACATATTCACACCATACCTTCATAACATACATATCGGTGTCAATAATTATTTTATTTTTTGATTGCTCTATAAATAGCTGCTCTGCTTTTTCGATGGCCTGCTGCTCTAATGTTAATTGCCCCTTCGCAATTGTTAATAAATCTTCGAAATTATATTTTGTCCCATTTTCATGTAAGTATTGTCTAGCATATTCCTTACAATCTACCACTCCATAATGTTTTGCCAACTGCTCGCAAAGCGTTGACTTACCTGTAGATTCAGGGCCTAGTACTACAATTTTTTGCAGCTTTGTATTTGAACTATGTACTTCTTTAGACATTGTATACTTTGATTCTTTTTAAGCTTGATTAAGGTTTTTAGCAATATTTGCTTTTCTACTCCACTCTATCCATCCTGCTATGGCTAATATTAATAATACAATAAATTGAACGCTAGTGAATGCATAGCCCTTTATAAAATACAAGGGTATGGAGGCGATATTGGTAACCACCCACCAAAACCAACTCTCCACTTTTTTCTTTGCCATTAGCCACATAGCCGTATAGGCCGATGCGCTAGCAAGGGCGTCCGCCCAAGGA
>CAIJZF010000411.1 GCA_903825095.1 uncultured Bacteroidota bacterium
GCTCTATTCATAATACTCATATCCTCAAAACAAATCACACTTTCTGTTTTATTAATTACTTTCTGCACTTCTTTGGCATCCAGTATTTCATTTTTTATTTTTTCTATTTCTTCTAACACTGCCTTCTCTGCAACCGTCATGCTAATGCCTTTCACTAATTTACCCTCAATTACAAGTAGCCCCGGATCCACGGTGCCAAAATGATAACAATCAATGGATGAAAAAATTTGTTTCACTTTAATAAGCTGCTCATATAATCTTGCAGAAGTACCTCCGCCTAAAACTTCAGTAATTAAATCAGTGGCATGATAGCCTTCGTCAAAACGGCCTCCCATATGCCATGTCATCATTAGCATATCCAAAGGCACATCTGCACGCACATCCATGGATCTACTTTTTTCTTGTACAGGCTCCTTAGGTAAATTGCGAACATAGGGCTTGCCCGCTTCAATAGGACCAAACCATTTTTCGGCTAATTGTTTAACTTGTTCTGTTTGCACATTACCCGTAACAACTAGTATTGCATTATTGGGACGATAGAATTGAAAGAAAAAATCTTTTACATCTTCCATGGTGGCATCTTCCACATGCTGCAGTGAAGCACCAATTGTCATCCAACGATAAGGATGTTTAGTATACGCAAGGCTTCGCATTTTATGCCAAGCATCTCCGTAGGGTTTATTAATATAGTGTTCCTTAAATTCTTCACAAACTACCTTGCGTTGTACTTCTAAACTTTTTTTACTAAAAGCCAAGGACAACATTCTGTCACTCTCTAACCAAAAAGCAGTTTCAATATTTTCTGCAGGAATTTGACAATAATAATTCGTTAAGTCATTGGTGGTATATGCATTATTTTCTCCGCCTGCTCTTTGTAAGGGCTCATCATAAACAGGAATATTCACACTGCCTCCAAACATCAAGTGTTCAAACAAATGCGCAAAGCCTGTTTTGTTAGGGTCTTCATCCTTGGCCCCCACATTATATAAAACATTTACTACGGCCATAGGGGTACTACTGTCTTGGTGCACCAAAACTTTAAGGCCATTGTCTAGTTGAAATTTTTCAAATTGTATCATAACAGAGGGCGAAAATACTTAATAACTACAACAGTTCCTTTTCTATTGCAATGAACCTTGTTTTAACCCTTTCGAAACCCGATAAATTCGATTAACTTTGTGGCCATTAAATACCTAAGCTATGCAGCTGGAATCCTTATACCAAAGAGCCTTGAATTTTGAACACTTAAGCAAAGAAGAAGGCATGTTTTTATTTGAAAACGCACCTCTTACTGAATTAAGTCATATTGCCAATGAATTGAGAAAAAAACAAGTGCCCCATGGTAAGGTAACCTGGCAGATAGATAGAAATTTAAATACCACCAACGTTTGTATTGCGAATTGTAAGTTCTGTAATTTTTACAGAGTACCAGGACATCCTGAATCTTATATTACAGATATGGACACTTACCGCAAAAAAATTAAAGAAACCATTGAGTGGGGCGGTGATCAATTATTATTACAAGGAGGTCATCATCCTGAATTAGGTTTGGCTTTTTACACCGATATATTTAGTCAGATTAAAAAAGAATTTCCAACTATTAAATTACATACACTAGGGCCCCCAGAGATTGCACATATTGCAAAGCTGGAGAAAATGAGTCATACCGATGTCTTGAAAGCCTTGTTGGCTGCGGGTATGAATTCACTGCCTGGTGCGGGTGCAGAAATTTTAGTAGACCGTGTAAGAAAATTAGTGTCTAATGGAAAATGTGGTGCAGACGAATGGTTGGATGTCATGGCTGCAGCACATCAATTAAATATTACTACCAGTGCGACCATGATGTTTGGTCATGTGGAAACCTTAGAAGAAAGATTTATTCACTTAGTGCGTATTCGTGAAGTACAAGATAGAAAACCAAAAGATGCCAAAGGATTTTTAGCCTTCATTCCTTGGACCTTCCAAGATGTAGATACCTTGCTTACTAAAATTAGAGGAGTACATAATTTAACCACTACGGAAGAATACATTAGAATGATTGCCATTAGTAGAATTATGCTTCCTAATATTAAAAATATTCAAGCAAGTTGGTTAACCGTGGGAAAAGCCACTGCGCAAGTTTGTTTGGAAGCAGGTGCCAACGATTTTGGAAGCATTATGCTAGAAGAAAATGTGGTAAGTGCCGCTGGAGCGCCTCACCGATTTACTTATAAGACTATTCAGGAAGCTATTAAAGAAGCAGGTTTTGAGCCTCAGTTAAGAGACCAACAATACGAATGGAGAACCTTGCCTACCGCTATCCAAGAGCAGATCATAAACTACTAGTAAGTAAGCGCTTAGAAGCCCTTTAGCCGAAAATATTTTCAATTAAAACAAGCCATTGACTGTAACATTTAGTTCAATGGCTCGTTTAATGCTAATAGAACCTTCTTTTTATACATGACCAACTTAGCATGACCGATTTAGAATTCAATATTTGTGTAGATGATTACTCCGATGGGGTCTACCGCTTTATACTAAAAATTAGTAAAAATAAGGAGGACGCCAAGGATATTGTACAAACTGCTTTTGAGAAATTATGGGTGAATAGAGAAAAAGTAGAAACCCTGAAAGCTAAGTCCTATTTATTTACTGTGGCCTATCATTTAATGATTGATCAACTTAGAAAAGAGACTAAGATAATTATGACAGACAGCTTTGATGAAAATACTCAAACAGTGTCTCAAGGAAGCTCAGAACTAAAGCAGTTATTACTACAAGCCATTAATAATTTAAATCCCACGCAGAAGTCTTTAATTCTTTTAAAAGATTATGAAGGTTATTCTTATCAAGAAATTGGAGAGATCATGCAATTATCTGAATCACAAGTAAAAGTGTATTTGCATAGAGCTCGTTTAATTTTAAAAAATAAATTAACTCATGTAGAAAAAATGAGTGCTTAATAAAATGATAAACGAAAACAACTACGAAACTTTTTTCATGTCTTATATAGAC
>CAIJZF010000412.1 GCA_903825095.1 uncultured Bacteroidota bacterium
ATGTACTAGCTTATTTTTTTGCATCGTTATAAGCCTCAAACCAACTTGAATATTTTACATAGTTATCAGCAATTCTATTAATCTCACCAGTAATCATGGCCTCAGATACCATTTTTACTTTTTTAGCCGGTACACCTGCATAAATACTTCCTTCTTCTACAATAGTTCCTTCTAAAACCACTGCACCTGCAGCAATAATGGAATTAGAATGTACCACACAGCCATCCATCACTATACTGCCCATACCTATTAATACATTATCATGAATAGTGCAACCATGCACTAGCGCATTATGTCCAATAGAAACATTATTGCCAATATTGGTGGGATGTTTTAAATAGGTGCAATGCACCACAGCGCCGTCCTGCACATTTACCTTATTGCCCATTTTAATATAATGCACGTCGCCTCTAAGTACGGCATTGAACCAAATGGAGCAATCATTACCCATGGTCACATCGCCTGCAATGGTGGCATTGGGTGCTATAAAACAATTTTCACCAAATTGTGGATCTTTCCCTTGAACAGTTAGTATGGTTGCCATAAAAATGCGACTTTTGTACTGCAATTTAATAGTTATTATGTCCAGTATGAATAATAGACAACTCTTTTTTCAACATTTAGCACAAACCTCAGGCAAACCTATTGGTATTGAAGTGGCTTCTGCCGAAGGCATTTATATAAAGGATGTGAATGGAAAAAAATTTGTAGATATGATAGCGGGTTTTAGTGTTTGCAATATTGGCCATAGTCATCCCGAAGTCATTAAGGCTATTCAGCAGCAGGTTGAAAAGTATATGCATGTTATTGTGTATGGAGAATTTATACAAGCACCACAAGTGCAATATGCCAAAGCATTAACCAATTTACTTCCAGAAAATTTACAATCGGTTTATTTTACGAGTAGCGGAGCGGAAGCCACCGAAGGTGCGATGAAACTAGCAAAGCGTGTAACGAAGAGAACAAGAATTATTTCTTTTATAGGAGGTTATCATGGAAGTACGCAAGGGGCTTTAAGTGTAATGGGCGATGAATATTTTAAAACTGCATTTCGACCTTTACTTCCAGACACGCTTCAATTAAGGTATAATAATTTTGAAGACCTTGAACAAATCGACGCTACGGTTGCTTGTGTGCTAGTGGAACCAGTGCAAGCAGAGTCGGGCATTACACCCGCAACGAAAGACTGGCTAGCTGCTATTGCCCAAAAATGCAAAGAACATTGTGTGCTATTTATTTTTGATGAGATACAATCGGGCTTTGGCAGAACAGGATCTATGTTTGCCTTTGAGCAATTGGGAGTGGTACCCGATATATTATTAGTAGGAAAGGCCTTGGGTGGTGGGCTACCACTTGGTGCTTTTATTAGTCATCCTAGAATGATGGGCCTACTCACTGAAAGCCCTGTACTTGGCCATATTACTACCTTTGGAGGCAATCCAGTTTCCTGTGCGGCGGGTAATGCAGCTTTAAAAGTATTGCAAAATTCAGGTTGGATAAAAGAAGTGGTGGAGAAAGAAAATATTTTAGTAAAGCAAATGATTCACCCTGCTATTATAAATAGAACGCATAAAGGTTTATGGATGTCGCTTCAATTTGAGTCGGATACGCTTGCTAAAAAAATTGCAGCCACTTGTGTATCTAATGGAATTATTACCGATTGGTTTTTATTTGCTGAAGATAAAATTAGAATTGCGCCTCCATTATGTATTTCCACTGCGGAACTTTCTAGCGCTATTGAAAAAATTAAATTAAGTATAGACCAAGCTATACAATAATTTTACAGCTTAGTATTAGCAGTCTCCTGTTCTGCAAAATTTCCTATATAATGCCTCGTACTTAGGAATGATATGATGAATATCAAAAAGCTTGGCTTCTTTTAAAGCGTTATGTTTAAAAGTTTTTAATTTGGCTTCGTCTTGTAATAATGCAATTGCATTTTTACTCATCGACTCAACATCACCAATGGCAGAAGTATAACCCGTCTCTCCATTAATATTTATTTCATTTAATCCACCTGCATCGGTACTAATGACTACAGTGCTTGCAGCCATGGCTTCTAGGGCAGCTAATCCAAAACTTTCATATTCAGAAGGCAATAAAAATACATCGCTCACCGCTAAAATTTCTTCCATTTGTTCTTGCTTACCTAAAAAACGCACATCGGCGTCTAATCCGTATTGTCTAGTAAGGTCTTCGGCTAGTGGACGTTCTGGTCCATCACCCACCATTAATAATTTGGAAGGTAGTGCCGCATGAATATTTTTAAATATCTCCATTACATTATCGATACGCTTAATTTTTCTAAAGTTAGAAGCGTGAATAATTATTTTTTCATTATTAGGCGCAATCACTTGTCTAAAAGCAGCCACAGGTTTTTTATTATAGCGTTGTACGTCTACAAAATTATGAATGACTTCAATTTCTTTTTTAATATCAAAATGCTTATAAGTTTCTTCTTTTAAATTTTCTGATACAGCGGTGATACTATCGCTTTCATTAATAGAAAAAGTAACTACCGGCTCATAAGTTTTATCTCGACCTACTAAAGTAATATCTGTTCCGTGTAAAGTAGTAATGACAGGAACCGATCTGCCCGTTTTTTGTTTTACAATTTGTTTAGCCGTATAAGCAGCTGATGCATGTGGAATAGCATAATGCGCATGTATTAAATCTAAATCGTGGTTTAAGATTACATCCACCATGGTACTTGCTAATGCTAATTCATAAGGAGGGTAGTCAAACAAAGGATAAGTAGGCACCCTTACTTCATGGTAAAAAATATTAGCGTGAAAACCATTCAGCCTCACAGGCTGTTGGTAGGTAATAAAATGAATCTCATGACCTTTCTCGGCCAAGGCTTTACCTAATTCGGTAGCCAAAACACCACTTCCGCCAAAGGTAGGATAGCAAACAATTCCGATCTTCATTTTAGTACGATTGAATATGCAAATAACAACTTATTATTCAATAAAGTTTAATTATATTTAAGAATTATTTGAACGAAAAATTTACCATCATGCGTATCCTAGTTACCTTATTATTATGCTTGCCTATCATGGCTACAGCACAAACCAATCAAGACAGCGTTAGTATTAAAAAGTTAGCCGATGAAATCATGACCAACGGTAAGGCTTACGACCTATTAAGAGAGCTTACCAAAAAAATTGGCGGTCGTTTAGCAGGCTCTCCTCAACAACAAAATGCGGCTGTTTGGGGTAAAAGAAACCTAGAGGCCTTGCATCCAGATCAGGTATTTATGCAGCCTTGTAAAACACCTAGTTGGCAAAGAGGCGGTAAGGATTTTGCAGCTATCGTTAATGTAAATGGTAAGGTTCAAAACGAACCACTAGCAGCTTTAGCTTTAGGCAATTCATTAGGTAGTAATGGACTAGTAGAAGCTGAATTATTAGCCGTGGCTAATTTTGATGAACTTGAAAAAAGAAAAGAGGAAGTAAAAGGAAAGATAGTATACTACCATAGTGTTTTTAATCCTACAAGAATTCAAACTTTTGTGGCTTATGGAGAATCAGGAATGTATCGTGGATCAGGTGCCAGCCGCGCTGCAAAATATGGTGCAGTGGGTGTAATGATTCATTCATTAAGTACTGCTCCCGATAATGAACCACATACAGGGGGTATGCGTTACGACGAGTCTTTACCAAAAATTCCTGCAGTGGCATTAGGACCTAATGATGCAAAAGCACTTTGGGAAGCTGCTAAGACTTCAAAGATTCGTGTTCAAATGCAAACCTATGGTTTCTTCTTACCAGACGCAGATGAGAATAATGTAGTAGCTGAATTAAAAGGTTCGCAATTTCCAGATGAGATTATTACTATTGGTGGTCACTTAGATAGTTGGGATGTAAACGAAGGAGCACATGACGATGGTGCAGGCATTGTTCAAACAATGGAAGTACTTCGTGCGATGAAAGCAAGTAACTATGTTCCAAAGCGTACCATTCGTTTTGTCTTATTTGCCAATGAAGAAAATGGAGGAAAAGGAGGAGCTAAGTATGCAGAACTAGCAAAGTTGAATAACGAGAAACATATTTTCGCTTTAGAAAGCGATGAAGGCGGTTTCACACCAAGATCTATTGGTATTAGTTGCAGCCCGGAGCAGTTCAAGAAATTTCAAACTTGGTCTAGTTTATTAAAACCTTATGGAACAGAAGTAACTGCTGGTGGCGGTGGCGCCGATATTGGCCCATTGAAAACAGTATTGAAAGATGTAGTATTATCGGGACTAGTGCCAGATAGTCAAAGATATTTTGATTTACATCATGCTAAAACAGATGTATTTGAAAATGTAAATAAGCGTGAATTACTTTTAGGCGCTGCGAATATAGCAGCGGTTATTTATTTAGTAGACCAGTATGGTGTAAATCCGTAGTTTTTAAGAGCTGAAAAAATCTTAATTTTTTCAAATAAAACTTTATAGAAAAAATACCTAAGCATCGTCTCACTGCTCGCAAGCTCGAAAGTTCGTCGATACTTAGTATTATTTTCTAATTGTTTTATTTATAATCAATATTGTAGCTGCATAAAAAAGCCCTTCGATTTTTCGAGGGGCTTTTTTATACTGTATTTTTTTTTGAATTATACAGCGTATAAATACGCTAATTTCCATTTCATAAAAAAATTAGGTTTGTTTTTATTAGTAAAATTCAAATCTATCATCTTTTAAATTTTTTTATGAAAAAGAACAATCTCCTTTTATTTATCAATTTTCTCATTTTTTTCTTTCTTACAAGTTGTGCGAAACAAGTAGCCAATGCAGATCAGGATGAAGTCAATATCAGCCAATTAAAAAAAATAGTAGGCAATGAAGGCCTTATTCTAAAGGCAATTCCAGCGTCTTCAAATATTATTTCGAATTCAATTCAAGGAATCAATAAGCAGTCAAGCAAAACCCTAACGCTTGATGAATTTTCAAAAATTTATCAAAACATCAAAGCTGGCCGAAATAAAAAAATTGAATTCAAGGAATTTAAATATCAAAAAGACACAGCAGGGAATTATGAGAAAATAGTCGAATCAAAAAGTACAATTAAATCATTTGAAACATACGAGGATGCTGAAGATGGCTCTGGGCCTCGTGTTATACCAGAGGGGTTTCATTGGTTTACAAATTACAATTCTATTACTCAAAATAATAATGGAAATTCTTCTATATTATCTAGCATGACTTTATTATTTAATACAGATGCCTATGGAAGGGTAGTAGGTAGTCCATCATTAATTTTTTCAGGAATTACTTTATTTACTTGGAATCAAAGTTATTTGTCACCAATATCATATAATTTAGCTAATCATACATCTACTTTTACAATTTCTGGTACAGCAACCTTCGGAATATCAACAGGAGGAACTGTTCTAGGCTGGGTGAGTAGAGAAACTTATCAAGTAGTTGTAAA
>CAIJZF010000413.1 GCA_903825095.1 uncultured Bacteroidota bacterium
TAAATAAAAAAATGGAGCATCTTTTTTTTGAGAAAAGAGCTATTTATTTATGGGGCCCAGTAGACGACAAGTCGGCTAAGGATATCGTGAATAAACTAATCTTATTAGAAGCAGATAAACCAGGTGCTGATATTAAATTTTACATTAATAGCCCAGGCGGTGTGGTCACTAGCGGTATGGTTATGTACGATACCATTAAACTAATCAAAAGCCCTGTGCATACAATTTGTATGGGCCTTGCGGCAAGTATGGGTTCAATATTACTAAGTGCAGGTGAAAAAGGTAAGCGTAGTATTTTCCCGCATGGAGAAGTCATGATACATCAACCAAGTATTGGTGGTTATTTTCAAGCCAATAGCACTGACATTGAAATTCACGCAGAACAAATTCGCAAGACAAAAGAATTAGGTGCTAAAATATTAGCTGATAATTGTGGCAAAACAGTGGCTCAAATTATGAAAGATTTCGATAGAGATTATTGGATGGATGCTAAAGAAGCGATGGCCTATGGTATCGTAGATAAAATCGCCAAACAACTCTAAAATATGAAAATGGCAAAATCTCCCGCTATACATTGTTCATTTTGTGGCCGCAACCGCGACGAAGTAAAAATTCTAATCGCTGGTCAAGACGGACATATCTGTGAAAACTGTATAGAACATGCACATGAAATTATTGTCAAAGAGTTTCACCAGAAAAAAGCTGAAGGCAAGGCAGGTACTTTAAAAGTACAAAAGCCAATGGCCATTAAAGCTTTTATGGACCAGTACATTATTGGTCAAGACGAAGCCAAGAAAATATTATGTGTAGCGGTGTACAACCACTTTAAGAGAATCAATTTACCTAGTACGAATAAAAATGAAGTTGAGATTGAAAAAAGTAATGTGATTATGATTGGTGAAACAGGTACGGGTAAAACCTTATTAGCTAAAACCATTGCAAAATTATTAAATGTGCCTTTTGCCATAGTAGATGCTACCGTATTTACAGAAGCAGGCTATGTAGGGGAAGACGTTGAAAGTATGTTAACGCGCTTATTACAAAATTGTGATTACGACGTAGAAGCTGCAGAAAGAGGCATTGTATACATAGATGAAATAGATAAAATTGCACGCAAAGGAGATAACGCCTCTATTACTAGAGATGTAAGCGGAGAAGGGGTTCAACAAGGTTTATTAAAAATGTTAGAAGGTACCGATGTATTAGTACCCCCTCAAGGAGGTCGTAAGCACCCAGAACAAAAAATGATCAAGGTGGATACTAAGAATATATTATTTATTTGCGGTGGTGCTTTTGATGGTATTGATAAAATTATTGCTAGAAGAATTAACACGAACGCTATTGGATTTAGCGTGAATAAAGATGAGCAAGAATTACAAAGAAAGAATTTACTTCGTTTTGTGAATGCACAGGATATTAAATCCTTTGGTTTAATTCCTGAACTTTTAGGAAGACTTCCTATTATTACGCATTTAGAACCTTTAGATGCTGCTACTTTAAGAAGTATTTTAACAGAGCCTAAAAACGCTTTAATCAAACAATACACTCAGCTTTTTGCTATTGAAAAAATAAAATTAACCATTGAGAATGAAGTGTACGATTTTATTGTGGAGAAAGCCATGGAATATAAATTAGGTGCTAGAGGTTTAAGAAGTATTTGTGAAAGCTTATTTACCCAAGCCATGTTTGAAATGCCAGGTACAGCTGCTACTGAATTCAATGTAACCATTGACTACGCTAAAAAAATGTTTAACAAGAGTAAGTTAAGCGCTTTAAAAGTTGCCTAAAACAAAATTTTAGATTTTATAAAACACCCATAAAATATAATTATCATGCAAGAATTAATTGATCGTCTAGTAAAAGAAGCCAACGTTACACCAGAACAAGCAAAGCAGTCAATTGAAACCATTGCAGCTTTTGTGAAAGAAAAATTTCCAATGTTAGGTGGTGCGGTAAATCAAATTTTCAAAGCAGCGAAGTAACTATTTCATTATCATTCACTTATTTGAATAGTATTTTGCAGCATTTCTGCTTGAGCGGCCGTCAAATCAAATAAAATGACCAGCTCTTTCCAGCCAATATGCCCCCCATTTTCTTTTCTAATGCGTAAAATTTTGGCAATTTCTCTATCTCCAAATATGCCAACTTGTTTCCACTGTTCAAAGGACATTATACTAGCATTAGGTTTATGATTATTTATTTTGCCCAATTTTAAATGAGGTTTTAATAAATAATAATCGGCTTCATTGAATCCATATACTTTTTTTATTTGATTCAGATTTGTAAAGCCTCCAAGATAATTTCTATAATGGATAATATTTTTAATCACCGCCGCATTTAATTTTGTTTGCGTAGCCCACTGCTTTTCATCGGAGGTATTTATATCAATGCTCCAATCATCAACATTTTTATAGGTAGCTGAAAATTTATTATAGGTAGAAGATAATTTGTTACGATACAACCTATTACTTTCTTTATTTTGAATAACTACAAAAGGTATTAATTTCTCCACTAATTCTTTTTTAAGTCCATAGAGCTTCGCAATATCTTCCTTATTATAAAACCTACCTCCTTTATTTCTATAGCGTAGTAAAGTGTTTACTTGTTTTTGAGGAATGCCTAAATGAAGGGCATCCATACTATCAATGGTATTGGGATCAAAATAAAAAAGCTTTACACTAGGAACTATTGTTTTTTTATCCACTCTTTCTTTAGCAGGAAAAAAATAACCAATAGCCAAACTACCCAGCAGCAAAAAACCGAGTACCATAACACCCCTTTGCTCTTTTTTAGAAAATATAAAATAGGCTTTCCAGCTATTGTCCATACCTCATTTTTACACTAGGTACTCATTTATTCAAAATAGAATTAGCGTATAAATACTTAATCTGGAATGGAGAAGAAATAGTATTGAAATATATAGACTGCGATTTCAACCACTTGCGTTATGAATAAAACGAATGTACTATTAGATTACTATTATCTGCTGTAAATCTTATATGGACAACTGTAGCCCATCATAGGCAAACCTAATACCCTCTGGTAGACTTGCTTCCACCTCATCATGCAATCCTATTTGATGACTAAAATGAGTGAAATACACTGTAGGTATATTTAAACTAGCCACCACTTCTAAGGCCTGCTCTAAATTATAATGTGTAGGATGTGTTTGTTTTCTTAGGGCATTTAAAATTAAAACCTTGGAGCCTTTAATTTTTTCCATTTCCGAGTCCGCTATAAAATTCGCATCGGTGATATAGGTAAAATCACCTATTCTAAAGCCCAGTACCGGCAATTCTCTATGCATAACATGAATGGGTGTAAAAGAAATGTCCCCAATCGTAAAAGAGTCCTTGTCAATGGTGTGCAAAATCATTTCTGGAAGGCCTGCATCTTTATCTTTTTCAAAAGCATAATAAAAATCTCTTTTAATAGCCACTTGCGTTAGTTCATTAGCGTAAATAGCCATGGACTTTTGAGAAAAATAATTGTAGGGTCTGATATCATCTAATCCGGCATAATGATCTCGATGCGGATGGGTAAACACCACTGCATCAATTTTTGTAGTGTTGGTCCTAAGCATTTGATACCTGAAATCGGGAGTGGTATCAATTACAACAGTGGTAGTGGCTGAACTTATTTTAATGCTTGTTCTTAATCTTTTATTTTTAGGGTCACTGGAAGTGCATACTTCACAATCGCATCCTATTAATGGGACGCCTGTACTTGTTCCTGATCCTAAAATAGTAATATCGAGCAAACTAAATAATTTAAGCCTAGTGAATTTAAGCCGCTGTTTCTTCCTTATTCGCTTCTGTTAAGGAAAGCTTTTGTACTTCCGTATAAAGCTTTTGTGAGTCATGGGTTAATTTATCAAATTGAATATCTAAAACAGGTATTAACTCTAATAATGTATTAATTCTTGCCTCTAAATTCAAGAATTTATTCAGCACCACAATTCTTTTAGCTTCTAATAAACACCAACCACTTTGGAAATTACCGCGCTCATAACGAACCACAAATTCTGATTCGCCTAAAATGTCCTCTAATTTGTCTAAAGTTGTTTGGGTTAATTTCATAGTAAGTATTGATTTATAGGATAATACGTAGCCTTACAAAGGTAGTTTTTTGTAGAATTACTGTTTTAAATAAGCGCTAGGAGTTATTCACATTTCGTACCTTTGTGAACACAATTTAACTATGGCTTTTACACACCGAAAAATTATAAACGACCCCGTTCATGGTTTCATTACCATCAACGACCCAGTTATATTTGATCTTATTGCGCATCCTTATTATCAAAGACTAAGAAGGATTCAGCAAATGGCTTTGGCCCAATTAGTGTATCCGGGTGCAGTGCATACCCGATTGCATCATTCTTTAGGCGCTTACCATTTAATGTGTATTGCCATTGCAGAATTAAAAGATAAAGGCATTGAGATTACGAACGAAGAAGCACAAGCAGCCAAGGCAGCAATTTTATTACATGATATTGGACATGGTCCTTTTTCACATGCACTTGAAAATGTTTTATTAAAAGGCGTAAGTCATGAGGACCTCTCTTTATTAATCATGCAAAAATTAAATGAAGGCGAGGGGGAAAATTTAAAAGGCAAATTAGATTTAGCCATTCAAATTTTTACCAATCAATATCCTAAAAAGTTTTTACACCAATTAATAAGTGGGCAATTAGACGTGGACCGCTTAGACTATCTTTCTCGCGATAGTTTTTTCACAGGCGTGAGTGAAGGTGTGGTTGGTTATGAAAGAATTTTAAAAATGCTTACTGTTCATAATAATGAATTAGTAGTAGAAGAAAAAGGCATTAATAGTGTAGAAAAGTTTCTTTTATCAAGACGCTTAATGTACTGGCAGGTATACCAACATAAAACCGTAGTGGCCTCTGAGAATATGTTGGTTAAAATTGTAGAACGCGCTCAATATTTATATCAACAAAACGACCAAGGGGTTAAAATTTCTGAGGTATTGGATTATTTCTTAGGAGAGTTTAGTGGAAAGTTGAGTGAAATTAATTTAGCCTTTTATTGCCAACTAGATGATACCGATATCTTATTCGCTATCAAAAAGTGGCAGCACCATAGCGACCCTGTTTTATCTTTACTATGTAAAAGGCTAATGATTAGAAAAGGCTATAAATGCACTATGCAGTCTAATGCCATTTCAAAAGACCAATGGGAGACCGCTTTTGCCCAAACAAAGGCAGCCTTCCCCATGAATGATACCGATTTATCCTATTTATGTTTTAAAGGAACCGCATCGAATACATTGTATAAAGAAGATGTTGAAACCATTAAAATTTTACTTAAAACCGGCGAGGTAAGTAGCATTTCTAAAATTCAAGACGCTATCATTAATGAAAGTCTTTCCGCACCCGTTAAAAAATTTTACATTTGCTTATTAAAGGCATAACCCCCCTCATTTAAATAATACCCTATGCTTTCATTTACCGCCCAACAGATTGCTTTACTTATTCAAGGAAAAATTGAAGGAGACGCGACTGCCGTGGTAAGAAATTTTGGTAAAATTGAGTCGGCCATGCCTGGGGAAATATCTTTTTTAGCCAATCCAAAATACGAGGATTTTATTTACAGCACGAAGGCTTCAGTTATTATCGTCAATGAATCTTTGGTATTGAAAAAACAAGTAGCTGCAACACTTCTTAGAGTTCCCGATGCCTATGCTGCTTTTGCTACTTTATTAACGAAGTACCAGGAAATGAAAAATGAAAATTTAGTAGGCATACAATCTCCTTCTTTTATTGCAAGCACTGCTCATATAGGTGAACAAAATTTTGTAGCGGCCTTTGCCTACATTGGTGAAAATGTTCAAACAGGAACAAATGTAAAAATATTTCCTGGTGCAGTGATTGGAGAAAATGTAAAAATTGGCAACAACGTCACCATACATGCGGGTGTTATTATTTATTCAGACTGTGTACTGGGTAATAATATTATCATTCATTCGGGATCTATTATTGGAAGTGATGGTTTTGGATTTGCACCCAAAGCAGATGGATCTTATCAAAAAATTCCTCAGTTAGGCAATGTGATTATTGAAGACGATGTTGAAATTGGATCCAATACCACTATTGATAGAGCTACCATTGGTTCGACCATTATTAAAAAAGGAGTTAAGATTGATAACTTAATTCAAATTGCACATAACGTTGAAATTGGAGAAAATACGGTGATCGCTGCTCAAGTGGGCATTAGTGGTAGCACAAAAATTG
The DNA here is from genome assembly GCA_903825095.1 of uncultured Bacteroidota bacterium. The sequence continues at coordinate 6,251 of CAIJZF010000413.1, forward strand.
GAAAAGGCGTGATGATGGGTGGCCAATCGGGCACCATTGGTCACTTAACCATTGCCGATGGTATAAAAATTGCAGCTAGAACAGGCATCACCAAGGACTTTAAAGAGGCCAATATGACTCTTTCTGGCTACCCTGCAAGGGAGCAATCGGCCTTTCTTAGAACACAAGTTTCACTGAAAAACCTGTCTGAACTTGAAAAAAGAGTTAAAGAATTGGAAATAATGGTCCAACATCTGTCTCAAAAAGGTTAAATCAGCTAATTTTGCTGAATATCACCACTTTAAGTAGGTGATATACATTAAACAATAAAAGCATGGATCAAAATTTTAATCCCGACAAGCAACATACAATACAAAAGAGTATAAGTATTAGTGGAACTGGATTACATACTGGGGTTTTAGTAAAAATGACTTTGAATCCGGCCAACCCAGGTTTTGGTTATCAATTTCAAAGAACCGATTTACCCAACCAACCTATCATTAAAGCAGACTGCGATTTGGTAACTGATACTAGTAGAGGTACCACCTTACAAGTAGGCGATGCTAAAGTAAGCACAGTTGAACATATTCTAGCTGCCTTAGTTGGTTTAGGTATTGACAATTGTTTAATACAAGTGAATGGACCTGAAATTCCCATTATAGATGGAAGCTCTTCCCCTTTTATTGATATCATAGAAAAAGCAGGAGTAGTAGAACAAGATGCAGCGAAAGCTTGGTATAGTATTGATGAAAATATTTTTCACTACGATGACGCTAAGCGTGTAGAAATGGTAGCACTTCCTGCGCTAGATTATCAAATCACTACTTTAATAGATTTTAATAGTCCCGTTTTAGGAACACAACACGCAGCTTTAAAAACCATTAAAGAATTTAAATCTGAAATTGCCCCTTGTAGAACCTTTTGTTTTTTACATGA
>CAIJZF010000414.1 GCA_903825095.1 uncultured Bacteroidota bacterium
GATTGAACAATTAGCCTCTTTAATTAAAAATAAAAAAATAAGTTCCTTAGCGCTTACTCAATTTTTTATTGAGCGTATTAAAACATGGGGCGACACTTTACAATGTGTAATTAGTTTACAAGAAGAGATTGCCTATGCGCAAGCTAAAAAAGCAGATGCGGAATTAGCGCAAGGAAAATACAGAGGCTTACTTCATGGTATACCTTATGGATTAAAGGATTTATTTGCTGTAAAAGGCACTAAGACAACTTGGGGAGCAGCGCCTTATCAAAATCAAACCATTGACGAAGATGCTTTTGTATATACTAAACTAAGAGATGCAGGTGCAGTACTTGTAGCTAAATTTACTTTAGGGGCTTTAGCCATGGGCGATTATTGGTTTGGGGGAAGAACAAAAAATCCATGGAATTTAAAATATGGATCCTCTGGTTCTTCTGCAGGTTCTACTTCTGCAACAGTGGCAGGCTTAGTGCCTTTTGCTATAGGTACGGAAACCTGGGGCAGTATAGTTTCTCCATCTACTACTTGCGGTGCTACTGGTTTAAGACCCACCTTTGGTAGCGTAAGCCGTTCAGGCGCTATGGCATTAAGTTATAGCTTAGACAAAGTAGGACCAATATGCCGTTCTGCTGTAGACGCTGCTATTGTATTTAATTATATACATGGAACAGATGGCAAAGATGGAAGCGCTGTAAATATGCCATTTAATTACACACCCAACAAAGACATTAAAAAATTAAAAATTGCATACGCTAAAAATTATTTTGATAAAATAAAAGATACTTCTAGAAATGAATTTAAAGTACTAGAAGAATTTAAAAAATTAGGCGTACAATTAATTCCAGTGAATTTTCCAGACAGTGGCGTATATAATTTCAATATCATGGATGTAGTTATTGGAGCTGAATGTGCTGCACAGTTTGACGAAATGACAAGATTAAATATTGACGATATACTTACAAGACAAACTAAAAGTGATTGGCCCAACTCATTTAGAACCAATCGATTTATACCTGCGGTAGAATATATTAATGCACAAAGACATCGCTACACACTTATGCAAAAGGTAAATGAAGTCATGCAGCAGTATGATGTTATAATTTGTCCTTCAAGAGGTGATGGGAATCAATCGGCTATTACCAATTTAACAGGCAACCCTGTAGTATGCGTACCTACTGGCTTTGACAAGAAATTAAATTTACCTACCGGTATTAGTTTTGTAGGCAATTTATATGATGAAGCCACTATTTTATCCATTGCACAGGCCTATCAAAAAGCAACGAACTGGGACGAAACACATCCTGCTTTATTTAAATAAAATTAAATAACTAATAGTTAAATAAACTAAAGCCAACGCCTAACTGCCATTGACGAGTCTTCCATGTAGATTGGTCGCCTAAATTATTACTGAGTTCATTCGCAGAACGAATATTATTCATGCCAATAACGTATCTGCCATATAAAAAGAACCCATTCAAATCTAATTTAGCACCACCCACTATGGCAAACTCTCCGGTTTCGAAAGCTAGCCTGGCAGCTTCTTTGCCATCTTTTTTTTGATCTAATAAAATACTATACTGAGGACCTGCTTGTAAGACTAAACTTTTAAAAGCTTTATACTGCGCTAAAACAGGAATGGCTAAATAATTTAAATGATAGGTCTCAGGCTTCAATGCACTATTACCTAATAATTCTAAAACACTTGGATTAGACTCTAATTTAGTTTGTGTTAAAATAACTTCAGGTGCAATACTAAAAGATGGCCCTAGTCCAATTTGAGCAGCAGCGCCTATATGAAAGGAAGCTGCATTATGATCTACATTTACATTGTTAACACTTGAAAAATTTTGTCCCAACTTAATGCCGAGGGCAAATTTATTTTGTGCTTGAGCATTCAATGCTATAATACTCATTAAAAAAAAGAATAGTTTTTTCATATCGTTCAAATTAGATGTCCTGTAAAGTTAGATGTCTTGTAAAATTAAATCATATTCCTAAGTCAATTCAATTAAAGTAATTTCTGGCAAAATGCCCACCCTGCCTGGATATCCTAAAAATCCAAAACCTCTATTGACATATAACTGCTGGTCTTTATTATCATAAATACCAGCCCATTGTTTGTAAACCCATTGTACGGGGCTCCATTTAAAATAAGGATTCTCTAGTCCAAACTGCATACCATGGGTATGACCCGATAAGGTTAATTGAATATGGGAATACTTTGGAATTACTTCCGCTTCCCAATGGCTAGGATCGTGACTCATTAAAATAACTATATCTTCCTTGCTAACGCCTTGCATTGCTAAATCCATTTTGCCATACTTAGGAAAACGCGCTTTGGCACCCCAATTTTCAATGCCTACTATTTTAATTTTTTCTTCATTTTTTTCAATACTTATATTTTCATTCATAAGTAAACGCCATCCTAAATTATCATGCACTTGTTTTAGCGCTTCTAAGTTTTGCTTTTTCTCTTCTGCCGTATCCCATTTTACATAATCTCCATAATCATGATTACCTAATGTACTATACACACCATGCGGGGCTTTAATTTTTCCAAATACATCCATCCAATCATGCATTTCTGTGGCACGGTCATTGACTAAGTCCCCTGTAAATAAAACAATATCTGCATTTTGCTTTTCAATTAATTCAATGCCTTTTAATACCGCGGCTTTGTCTTTTAAACTTCCACTATGTATATCACTAATATGAATTATTTTAAAACCTTTGAAGGCAAGCGGCAAACCTTTTAAAGCCAGTTTCTTTTTAATGAGTTTATAATTATACTTATTTCCAAACCCATACAAAAGCGAAAAAAATAATGTAGAAGACAAGCCTACTCCTAACCAACTTAAAAAAGTAGACCTTGGAATCCCTTTTTCCGTATTCATGAATTTTGCACCCGCCATAGAGGCCGCCTGGCCCATGGTCCAAAAAGCCCCTCTTCTTAAATCATCCACTAAGAAAAACAAAACCATAAAAACCTGGGTCAAGACCCAGCCAATACCAATAGAGAAAATGTACTGCTTAAAATAAGGGTTCGTGATATAAGGAAATAGCAAGAAGGAGCCAATGCTCAGAATACACATTGCCCAGTAAATTAGGCCCACCGTGGTCCTCGTACCATTGGACGCCCCCTGTGTCAAGATTCTTAATACATGGTAGATGTAAAAGTCAATGAGAATCAATACAGCCATGAAAATGACTAGAAACAAGGGGTTGCGCATAATATAATTTAAAGCACAAAATTAAGGCCAAATTGTTAGCATTTATGCCTTATTTTTGGCAGAAATTAAGGATATCCAGTTTATGGCTAGAATAATAGGAATAGCGAATCAAAAAGGGGGCGTGGGTAAAACCACTTCCGCCATAAATATTGCGGCAAGTTTGGCCGTACTGGAATACAGAACCCTATTAATTGATGCCGATCCTCAAGCAAATAGTACTACAGGTGTTGGATTTGATTTACATAATATTACCACCAGTTTATATGATGGTATGATTAACCAAACACCCCTGGCCGACATTATCTTAAAATCGGAGATTCCACATTTAGATGTGATCCCCTCTCATATAGATTTAGTAGGTGCAGAAATTGAGTTAGTGAACCTCCCTAATAGAGAGAATGTATTAAAAGAATTAATTGCCGCTATATCCGATCAATACGATTTTATTATAATTGATTGTCTACCTTCTTTAGGTTTAATTACAGTAAATGCATTGGTTGCTGCAGACAGCGTTATTGTTCCAGTACAATGTGAGTTTTTTGCATTAGAAGGTTTAGGCAAATTATTGAACACCATTAAAATTGTTCAAAGCCGATTAAACCCTGAACTGCAAATTGAAGGTATTTTAATGACCATGTATGATGGAAGACTTCGTTTAAGTAATCAAGTGGTAAGTGAGGTAAGAAAGCATTTTGATGAAATGGTATTCTCTACCATTATTCATAGAAACACGCGATTAAGTGAAGCGCCAAGTGTGGGCAAGCCTGTTATTCTATACGATGCAGATAGCAAGGGCACGGTGAACTACTTAAACCTCGCTAAAGAAATTTTACAAAAAAATGGCATGACGAATATGAGTAATGCCGAGCGTATAATAGATTAATTATGAGCAAGAGCACACCTAACAAAGACCTCATTGGAAAAGGACTTCGCTCTCTATTGCAAAACATAGACGCGGATTATAAAAACCCAGCAGGTAGAGTACAACCAGCGGTAATAGAAAAGGCAGTAGCTAGTAATCGTGTAGCCTTAAGTGAGATTGTTGTCAATCCAAAGAATCCAAGAAAAGATTTTGATGAAAAAGCATTGAAAGAATTAGCCAATTCTATTCAAATACATGATTTAATACAACCTATTACTGTTGCGCAATTAGCCAATGGTAAATATCAATTAATTGCAGGTGAGCGTCGTTTTCGTGCCGCCAAAATAGCAGGCCTAAGCGATTTACCTGCTTATGTAAGAACAGGCAACGATAAAGAGTTATTAGAACTTGCCTTACTTGAAAACTTACAAAGAGTTGATCTTAATGAAATTGAAATTGCATTAAGTTATCAGCGCATGATGGAAGAATTAAGCTATACACAAGAAAAGGTAGCAGAGAGAATGGGCGTGGACAGGTCTACCATTTCTAATTATATAAGATTACTAGAACTTCCTCCTAGCTTGCAAGCAGCGCTTCGTAATGGTAGCTTAAGTGTAAGCTTAGCGAAATTATTATTAGGTAAAGAAATAGAGAAACAATTATTCTTATTTAAAGAAATAACTGAAAAGGGTTTAACCGTAAAACAAACAGAAGAGCTAATTCGTAAAATGAATTTAGCGGGCAAGGCC
>CAIJZF010000415.1 GCA_903825095.1 uncultured Bacteroidota bacterium
ATTCTCTAAAGCTATCCAAGGGTTTAATAAAGTTAGTTTCTCTAGTGATACAGATTGTTTTGAAAAAACAGATAGAATTTCTTGTTTCATGGATTCTGTATAGGGAACCGTTGTAAATTTCAACAAAGAAAAATGGGTGTTTTTTCCTGAACCCTTCATCTCGCATAATGCAATATCGAGGCCATCCATGGAAGTACCACTCATTAAACCCAGTATTATTCTACTAGGTTTTTGAGCTATTTCATATAGTTTCTTAATACTGGGATGCATATACCAAAGATACGAAATGGGCTTGTAAATGCTACCAATTAACAGCAATATGCCAATTTTCCACACCCTTCTAAAAGCCTTCAAATTCAATGTCTTATAGTGTAACTTTACCTTCATTAAACAATAGCTATGCTTAAAGTGGGTGTGTTTGGAGTGGGGCATTTGGGTAAATACCATTTGAATAATTGGAAAGAAATTCCTGAGGTAAGTATAGTGGGGTTTTTTGATCCCAATAATGATAACGCCAAAGAAGTAGAGAAAACCTATGGCTTGAAAAGGTTTATGGACGAAGAAGCCTTAACTGCTGCCTGTGACATAATAGATATTGTCACTCCTACCCAACATCATTTTCCTGTTTGTGAAATGGCTATTAAAATGGGGAAGCATGTTTTTGTAGAAAAACCGATGGCCAATACCATTGAAGAAGGTAAGGCCATTGTAAACATGGTGAAAGAGGCCAATGTGAAATTACAAGTAGGCCATGTTGAAAGATTTAACCCTGCTTATACTGCATTAAAAAATGCATCACTCAACCCTTTGTTTATTGAAGTACACCGTTTAGCGCAGTTTAATCCAAGAGGCACTGAAGTAAGTGTCATTTTCGATTTAATGATTCACGATATTGATATTATTTTAAGTATTGTAAAAAGTGATATTAAAAATATTTCTGCAAGTGGTGTGGCCGTATTAACCGACACCCCTGATATTGCTAACGTAAGAATAGAATTCAACAATGGATGCGTAGCTAATTTAACAAGTAGTAGAATTAGCATGAAAAAAATGCGCAAAATAAGATTGTTCCAAAAAGACGCCTATATAGGTATTGACTTTTTAGAAAAAAATACTGAAATAATTAAATTGAAAAAGCCAGAAGATCCTGAAACTTTTTCTTTTGATATTGAAACGCACCAGGGCACTAAAACTATTTCTATAGAGAACCCCGTCATTGAAGATGGCAATGCTATTAAAGCCGAACTAAGTAGTTTTGTACATTCTATTTTAAACAATGAAACCCCAGTGGTGAGTGAGATTGATGGCTTTTTAGCCATGGAAGTAGCCCATCAAATTTTAGAGAAAATTGGAAAGAGTAGTTCTATGTTAAAGGATGGAACAGAAGCGAATGAGCCCCTGCCGCTGGAAGATTAATAAAATATCACTAATTAAATTAATAGAATTTTAAAACCTAACTAAGAAAAACGCTTGGTTAAAATATAATTCGCAATGGCCATATCTAAGGGCCTAGTAATTTTTATATTTTCGAACTCCCCTTCTACTAAAAATACGGGCAGCCCACTAGCTTCTACTACATTAGCTTCATCGGTAAAAGAAGCCTGATAGTTTTGTTCAAAAGCTTTTAATAATATTTCAGACTGAAAAGTTTGAGGGGTTTGAATAAGCATAACATCCTCTCTGTTTATTAAATGATGTTTCTCCCCTTCCATAAGACGAATGGTATCGGTGGCAGATACAGCAGGAATAGCAGAGCCTTTTTCTACTGCTTGCTGATAACATCTTTGCACTAAGGCAGGAGTAAGTAAGCACCTTACTGCATCGTGCACAAATACGATAGCGCTTTGAGATACTTTGGTTAAGCCATTTTTCACCGACTGAAAACGAGTTTCACCACCTGCCACAAAATGAAAAGTATTTTTAAAATTATTTTTTCCGATTATTTTTTTCCCTTCTCCAATATATACTTCTGGAAGTACAATCACCAATTCAATATCAGAAAAAGCGGTAATAAACTGGTCAATAGTGTGTAAGAGTATAGCCTTATGCTCAATTTCTAAAAATTGCTTAGGTACTACAGAACCCATTCTCTGACCCGTTCCCCCCGCTACTATAATGGCTATTTTTTTGGAATACATACTAAATATTAATCTAAAATTTACGCTTCTTAATTATACTAATTATTTGGCTAACAACTTAATCGCTTCTGCTTCTAAGTCTTTTTTGTTAATAGGTGCTGTACCTACTAATTCACAAACCATGCCTCCTGCTATATTAGAAATCTCAGCAGCCAAACTCATATTTTTAGTAGCAGCATACACCAAACTTGCCACAGCTATCACTGTATCTCCTGCCCCACTTACATCGGCTATATTTCGAATATGGGTAGGAATTAATGCATGCTTACTAGCTGTTTCATAATATACTCCATGCTCAGATAAAGTAATAAATGAAATTTCATGTCCTAAACTTTTTTGTAAAGACTTATGCACTTGCTGCATACTTTTTTCATCCACAGTATCAATAGCTATTTTTAACCCTTCTTTTACCTCTTTTAAATTGGGTTTAAAAATGGTACAACCTTTATAGGCTAAAAAGTTTTTTTGTTTTGGATCAACTGCAGTAGGAATACCCTGGGTTTTGCAATAATCAATAACAGTAGTAATAACTCTTTCCGATAAAACTCCTTTATTATAGTCTTCTAAAATAATTAAAGCAGGTTTTTCCTTGTTCACATATTCTATAAAGTTCGCTATGAGCTGGTCTTCCTCTTTAGTATTAATATCATTGGTGTCTTCATGGTCTAAACGCATCATTTGCTGATTACGTCCCATCACCCTTACTTTATTAGTAGTCACACGTGTATCGGTTGCAATAATATAATTGGTATTAATGCCTTGCTTTTTTAATAATTGTTCCAAGTCGGCACCTTCTGTATCCTTACCAATAACAGCAAACAAAGTTGTAGGTGCTCCTAGGGAGCAAAGGTTTAAAGCTACATTCGCAGCTCCTCCCACTCTTATTTCTTTTCTTTGAAGTGATACAATAGGCACGGGTGCTTCTGGCGAAATACGGTCTACAAATCCCCACCAATAGGTGTCAAGCATAATATCTCCTACCACCCCAATTTTGGTGCTAGATAAACTAGTAAATAACTGCTGTATTTCTCTTGCTTCCATGGATATTAAGCCGCTTTTTGATTACGTAATGCTATATAATACAAAGGTATGCCCATAAGTGTAATTACCAAGCCCCATAATGAATAGAATGGCTTTGTATACACCAAGCCTATACAGAATACTGTAGCCATTACAATGTAAATAGCAGGTAAAACAGGGTAACCAAAGGCTTTATAAGGGCGGGGTAAATTAGGCTCCTTTTTTCTTAATATAAAAATGCCAATAATGGTAAGTACATAAAATATAACCACAATAAAAGAAACCATGGTTAATAAGTCTCCGTATTTGCCACTTAAACATAATAAACTTGCCACTAAGGCTTGTATCCATAAGCCATAAGCAGGTACTTCATTCTTATTTAAGGTACCGGCTTTCTTGAAAAATAAACCATCCTTGGCCATGGTATAATACACTCTTGAACCTGCAAGAATTAATCCATTATTACATCCAAAAGTTGAAATCATAATCATGACTGCAATAACAATGGTGCCAATATTACCTAAAACTGCATTGGCAGCGGTAATGGCTACTCTATCATTTTCAGCAAAGGCCATATCGTTTAAAGGAAGTACATATAAGTACATCAAATTCGCACTAATGTAAATTAAGGTCACAATACTGGTTCCTAAAAATAAACTCAAACCAATATTGCGTTGTGGATTTTTAATCTCTCCTGCAATAAAAGTTACATTGTTCCAAGAATCACTACTAAATATAGAACCCACCATAGCAGCCGACATGAGTCCAATTAAGGCAGTCCCTCCTACTGGTACCCAACTATTGGTAATGGTACCATCCAATGCAGTAGTAACAATATTTTGTTTGGCTGCAAATGCATTGGTCCAATTAATATCCCAGTAATTATTTTTAGCAAATAAAAAACCAACTACAATTAAACCAAACAAAGAAATAAGTTTAGTAAAAGTGAAAGTGTTTTGTATAATTTTTCCTTCCTTCACCCCTCTTGTATTGGTATAGGTTAAAAATAGTATTAAACAAATAGCTAAAATTTGTGCTGCAGATATTTGAATAAAGCCCAGATCGGCAATGATATTAGTTTCACCTACAGAAGGAATTAAATAAGCGGTGAACTTACTAAAGGCTACTGCCACAGCAGCAATAGTAGCTGTTTGTATGACGGAGAAAAAACTCCATCCAAATAAGAAAGCGACTAAGGGATTATAGGCTTTTTGTAAGTAAACATACTGCCCTCCTGCTTTTGGATACATGGCACTTAACTCACCATAGCTTACAGCTGCTGTAATGGTCATAAAGCCAGTAATCAGCCATGCGGTAATTAACCAACCTGCACTACCCACATACCTGGTAATTTCACTACTTACAATAAATATACCAGAACCAATCATTCCCCCTGCTACAATCATAGTAGCATCTAAGGCCCCTAGCCTTGGTTTAAATTCAGATGTTTCAGCTGTATTGGTTGTTGACATAGTTGTATAGTTTTTAGTTCTAGCGTTCTTAGTTTAGCGTTATTGTAGTAAGTAAAAAATCCTTCCCGAGGTTCTGGGGAAGGATTTAAGTTAAGTTATTTTTTTGAAATATGTTCCGAATTCAGCCCCTTAATAATATCGGATGTGATATCGTAAGCAGTGTCTTTGTAATACATTAAATCGGCATTGCTTGAAAATATATAGGCAAACTCTTTATTCTTATTATACTTTTCTAAAAAGAGTTCAATCTTCTTTTTTACTTCTTGTAAACGCTTAAAACTTTCTTCTTGTAATTCTTGAGATAATTGTTGCTCTTTATTGGTATAATTTTTTTCTAACTGAGCCAACTCTTGTTGACGACTTCCAATTTCAGCTTGCGATAAACTACGACCATTTTTTTGTAAGTCTTGGTATTTAGCAGCAAAAGCATTTTTTAAGGCTGTTAACTCTTTTGCATTTTCCATATCCTTCACTTGTAAAGAAGATTTTACTTCTTTAAAAAACTCGTAACTATTTTGAATAGAGTCAATTTCAAAATAAGCGACCTTGGTACCAGCACCCCCTGATGCAGAAGCTTTAATAGGCGTAGTGCCACTCGTGAAATGTAGGATGTATAGAATAACTACCGCTACTGCTAAAACACCATTGAAGATCCAAGAATTTGATTTCATTTGAAATTTTTAAAATTAAGGAGGATAGAAAATCGCCTAGCCTCTACCCTATAAAAATAGGCAAAATTATAAATCTAGCTACCAAAATAGACATAAAAAAAGCAGGAAAAGTCGCCTAATCCTGCTTTTTAACAAATACTATGTTAATAATTATTCGTCGTCATCAAAGCTCATCGCTTCGCGTGTTGTAGCCAATACCTCGTATTCTTCTTTGCTACCAACGATTAACTTTTCGAACTCTTTTTGACCAGTTCCTGCTGGGATTAAATGACCTGTAATAACATTCTCTTTTAATCCTAACATAAAGTCCACTTTACCTTGTATAGCCGCTTGGCTTAATACTTTAGTGGTTTCTTGGAATGATGCAGCAGAAATCCAGCTTTGAACACCTAATGAAGCCTTAGTGATACCTAATAATACAGGACGAGCAGTAGCAGGTTTTGCATCACGCACTTCCACTACTTTTTTGTCGGCACGACGTAAGATAGAATTCTCTTCTCTTAATTCACGCACTGTTACAATTTGACCTGCTTTTAGCTTAGCACTTTCACCTTCATCAGTGACTACTTTCTTATCATAGATACGATCGTTCTCTTCGATAAAATCAAAGCGATCTTCTAAATCTTCTTCTAAGAACTTCGTGTCACCTGCATCAACGATTTCTACCTTCTTCATCATTTGACGCACGATCACTTCAATATGCTTATCATTAATTTTTACACCTTGTAAACGATATACCTCTTGAATTTCATTCACCACATATTCTTGCACTGCAAATGGACCTCTGATGGCTAAAATATCAGCAGGTGCAATTTGACCGTCAGATAATGGAGAACCTGCTTTAACGAAGTCGCTATCTTGAACCAAGATTTGACGTGTTAAAGGAACCAAGTATTTCTTCACCATACCGTCTTTAGATTCTACAACAATTTCTCTGTTACCACGCTTGATATTACCAAAAGCAACGATACCATCGATTTCACAAACAATCGCAGGGTTACCCGGATTACGTGCTTCGAATAATTCAGTTACACGTGGTAAACCTCCCGTGATATCTCTTAATTTTCCTAATACTCTTGGAATTTTTACAAGTACATGTCC
>CAIJZF010000416.1 GCA_903825095.1 uncultured Bacteroidota bacterium
ATTCGTAGTTTTGAGGCAATTATTCAAAAGACCACCTAAAAATATTTTATCCCTTTATAATTTAAAATTATGGCCATTGTTAAAGTAGGATTAGTGCAAATGAGCTGCGAGGCATCTAAAGCGGCCAACACTCTAAAGGCAATTGAAAAAGTAAGAGAGGCAGCTAAAAAAGGAGCCAATATTATTTGCTTACAAGAATTATTTACTTCACTTTATTTCTGTGATGTAGAAGCCTATGAAAATTTTAAATTAGCCGAACCTATTCCAGGTGAAACCAGTAATACATTAGCAGCTTTAGCCAAAGAATTAGGGGTGGTTATTATAGCTTCTTTATTTGAAAAAAGAGCGGAAGGTTTATACCATAATACGACAGCGGTTTTAGATGCCGATGGAACTTATTTAGGTAAGTACCGTAAAATGCATATTCCAGACGACCCTGCTTATTATGAAAAATTTTATTTCACCCCCGGCGATTTAGGATACAAAGTTTTCAAAACAAAATTTGCCACTATTGGTGTTTTAATATGTTGGGATCAATGGTATCCAGAAGCTGCAAGAATTACTACACTAATGGGTGCTGAAATGTTATTTTATCCAACTGCTATTGGTTGGGCTACTGCACAAGACGAAGCCACGAACAAAGAACAATACAACGCATGGCAAACTATACAACGCAGTCATGCTGTTGCCAATGGAGTGCCAGTGATTAGTGTGAATAGAGTAGGACTAGAACAAGAGGGCTTAATGAAATTCTGGGGTGGTAGTTTTGTAAGTAATCCCTTTGGAACTTTATTATATGAAGCCTCTCATGATAAAGAAGAAGTTGCGGTAATTGATATAGATACAGAAAAATCGGATAGCTATAGAACACATTGGCCATTTTTACGCGATCGTCGTATTGATTCTTATGGACCTATTACTAAAAGATATTTAGACGAAGAGGCTGAGTAATAAATGCATGAAATTTATACTTTAAATTATAAATAAGATTCAAGTTTAAGAAAACAAACAAATAAAATTAAGCAGACATACTAATATAAAATGACCAACGCCACTCCAAAATCCTTAGGCTATTATTTCCCCGCTGAATTTGCAGCACATGATGCCATTTGGTTAAGTTGGCCACATAAAGAAGAAAGTTGGCCTGGTAAAATTGCAAGTATTTATCCTTCCTATACCGAGTTTGTAAAAATTGTTTCTTTAACAGAAAGAGTTTGCATAAATGTAGTGGATGAAAAAATGCGCAACTCTGCTCAAAAAATGTTGCAATTAGCAGGTGTGAATTTAGAGCGCGTTCAGTTTTTTATGCACCCCACCAACGATGCTTGGTGCCGTGATCATGGCCCTTCTTTTTTACTAAGAGATAATGCTGTAAATCCTAAAGTCATTTTAGACTGGAACATTAATGCATGGGGTGGGAAATATCCTCCCTATGATTTAGACGATGTCATTCCTTCGCGTATTGGAGAAGCATTGGGTTTGCCGGTATTTCATCCAGGCATTATTATGGAAGGAGGCTCGGTCGATTTTAATGGCGCTGGAACAGTGATGACTTCAAAATCTTGTTTGTTAAATCCTAATAGAAACCCGCATTTGAATCAAGCTCAAATTGAAAAGTATTTGAGCGACTATTATGGAATAGACCAAGTGTTATGGGTAACTGATGGAATTGTAGGTGATGATACCGATGGACATATAGATGATACCGTTCGTTTTGTCAATGAGGACACGGTTATAACTGTGGTAGAGCCTAATGTACTTTCTGCGAATCATGAAATTTTGCAGCAGAATTTAAAAGAATTAAAGCAAATGCGACTACTTAGTGGTAAGCAATTAAATATTGTAGAATTACCTATGCCTGCAGAAGTAATTTATGAAGGTCAAAGCCTGCCAGCATCTTATGCTAATTTTTATATCAGCAATGGTCATATTATCGTGCCTACATTTAAATGTGATGCGGATGATAAAGCCATGCAAATTATTCAGTCTTGTTTTACCACTAGAGAAGTAGTGGGCATTGATTC
>CAIJZF010000417.1 GCA_903825095.1 uncultured Bacteroidota bacterium
ACTCTTGCAACTTTCTCATTCACTTTCACTAAATAAGTTCCATTTGTGAAATTAGCTAAATCAATTATTCCGTTTGCAGAAACATTTTGTGTAGCAACTAATTTTCCTTCAATAGAATAAATTTTTGCGATGTTAATTTCATTCACATTTAAACCTTTTATCATAAGGGTGTTTGCAGTAGGGTTAGGATAAACATTTAAGCTAACCGCGCTTGTATTATTAATACCTACAGCAGGTTTGCTGAAGTAAACGTTGTCGATATAACAAATACCTGCACCTGTTGGCGCTCCTGATAAAATAAGTTGAGCAATATGTGATTTGTTGGTTAAGTTAGTAAAGTCAGTTAATGGAATATTAAGACTTACCCATCCGTTTTGTGTAGGGGTTAAAGTTATTTCATGTTCTGTATCATCACCACCACCATAAGCAGCATCTGCACCAAAGTCAACTAATTTAATTCTTAATGTAGTCATGTTTGGTGTCCATACATCTAAGTTGAAATGAGACATAGTCGAAGCATTGATTAAATTAGCTCCTGTAGTTTCAATACCTACGAAATCTAATGCCGAATATTTTTTTACATCATTACCTGCCACTTGCATGTCAGTTAAAGTTGCATTCGACCAAGCAGTTCTCCAAGTATCTACACCCACATTAGTATAAGCATTACTGAACATAGAAATTACGTTGGCTGCTAATGCAGTAGGTGTAGGTGCTGCAGTAGTTGGCTCTAAAATAGTAGCTGGTTTGCTGAAATAAACATTATCGATAAATACAGTTCCTGTTCCTGCTGGATTACAAGAGAATATTAATTGAGCAATGTGACCTGTGGTAGTTAATCCAACAAAGTCTGTCAATGGAATATCATAGCTATTCCATCCTGCAATAATTGGAGTAAAAGATAATTCGTGTTCTTTATCATCCCCACCACCAAAAGCAGCATCAGCACCAAAGTCAACTAATTTAATTCTGAATGTTGTCATGTTAGGCGTCCAAGCAGCTACATGGAATTTAGTCATATTAGCTGCATTGATCAAGTTTGGACCAACGGTTTCAATTCCAACAAAGTTTAAATCAGTATATTTTTTTGTATCGTTACCAGCAACTTGCACATCAGTTAAAGTAGCCGCAGACCATGAAGTTCTCCAAGTATCTACACCCACATTGGTATAAGCATTACTGAACATAGAAATTACGTCAGCTGCTAATGCAGTAGGAGTAGGAGCTGCAGTAGTTGGTTCTGTTGCCACAACAGCAGGCTTATCGAAATACACATTATCAATATAAACTGTTCCAGCAGCAGTTGGCAAGCCAGAGAAAATTAATTGTGCAATGTGTGCAGTTGTGGTTAGATTAGTAAAATCAGATAAATTAATGTCATAGCTATTCCAAGCATTTTGCGTTGGTGTAAAAACTAATTCATGGTCTTTATCATCACCACCACCGTAAGCACCATCAGCACCAAAGTCAACTAATTTAATTCTAAAAGTAGTCATGTTTGGCGTATAGGCATTCACATGGAATTTAGTCATTGCAGATGCATTGATCAAGTTTGGTCCAGTAGTTTCAATACCTACGAAATCTAAAGAAGAATATTTTTTAGTATCGTTACCTGCAATTTGAATGTCGGTTAATGTAGCGTTAGACCACGAAGTTCTCCATGTGTCAACACCTACATTGGTATAGGCATTACTAAACATAGAAATCACATCTGCAGCAGCAGCAGTAGGAGTTGGCGCTGCAGTAGTTGGATCCGAAGAAACAGAACCAGCACCAAAAGTAATGTTGTCTACATAAGTAATGTTGTCTGTTGTTCTTGCTTGAAAGTCTGGGAAAATAATTATTTGATCATTTGTTTCGCCAACTTTAGTAGCAAAGTTAAAAGTCAATTCTTCCCATTGGTTAATTACCGTATTCGCTACTTTAATTTCACCAGTTGATCCACCACTTGCCGTAGCAAATTTAATTCCAACATCAGAAAGTACTGATTTGTAAACCATCATTTTAACTACACAGTTTGAAGCAGATAAAGTGAAAGTACCAATACCAGCTCCATGCGAGCTTTCGTAACCAGCCCAAGGCTGACCAGCTGCAGTAGCTGTAAATTTACAAACAGTTGCTGAACTGTTTATACCAGTTGTGCTTGGGTTTGCAACCATTGTAATAGCAGGGTTTGTTGTGCCATTTTCAAAAGTTGTCCAAGTCCATGCGTTTCCATATGCACCTGTTTCAAAGGTGATGGGCGCGTTTTGAGCAAATGCCATACTTGATAGCATCATCAAAAATAAAAAGGAGATTTTTTTCATAATTGTTTTTTTAAGTTATTCTTTGTTTTTTTTAATTGGGTAAGTATTGAAAGTTTTTAATGATAATTTCGTGTGCTAAGCCGTTGTTTGGTGCGGCGCCGTTCAACAACCAAAAATTAAATCGAATTTTTGTTGAATCGCCAGGTGCCGGAATCACCATTGGATCCGAAACCCTACTGCCCTCTATTTTAGTTCGGCTAATATTGTTTTTTGTAAACACATGGTGTGAAATTTGTTGCGTGCCAAAAATACTTTCTCCAACATAACTTTTCCAAACAATACTGTCTGGCGTCCATTGCATAGTATAGGTACAAGTACTTGCATTGTATTTAGTTGGAATATTGGGTTTGTGCGTGCGTTCTGCATATGGCGCAGGATTGCTAAAAATAACTGGTTGTACACTATAAGTTACTGGCAAAGTATCATTTGCATCACCCCATTTTGCAAATTCAATATCTACTTCCGAATTACCAGATTTTTGGAAAGAGTAATCATCCCAAGTAAAAAAACCAAACACTGTCATGGGGTCAAAATTTCTAATGTCTGTTTCGCAGGTTAATTGATAGGTGCCATAACCAAATCTTTTGGTACTGACAATTTCACTGCATTGCCAAAATCCATTTTTTTGTTGAATTTTTAAATGCAATTTTTGTTGATTGTCTACCCATGCAGCAGTACTATCTCCTAAAAAACGATTAGGGCCTGGACCAACAGGTGTTATTTTGTTTTTGTAATTAAAATAAAAACCCGAAAAATACAAGTCGCCTTTTTCTTCATAGATGTTTGCAGGCGCAGACTGTTCGCAGCCATATCCTAGCGCAACCAAAGCAAGTAAACTAAATATTTTATATTTTTTAATTAACATAAATTCTTTTGGTTTCGTTTTGTATCATTAAATCAAATTCGCCAGCTTCTGTTACTCTTTTTAATTGCTTGTTTACAAATGCCAATTCATTTTTATGAATTTGGAAAGTGATTGTTTGTTGCTCGCCTGCTTTTAAGTTTATTTTTTTAAATGCCAATAGTTTTTTAACAGATGGTGTTATGGAAGCAACTAAATCTGCATAATAGATTTGTACTACTTCTTTACCTTCTATTTCACTATTATTTTTTACCACTACACTTACTCCAATCGAATCGTTTTCGTTTAAAGTGATTTTAGAGACCGCCATGCCGCTATAGATAAAGTTACTATAGCTCATTCCAAAACCAAAATCAAATGCAGGGTTGTAGCCTTTGTTACTAAAATCTACATTAATATTTTCCGCATATTTACGATCATAATGTAGCAAACTATTGGCATCGGCCGGGTAACTAAACGGTAATTTACCACTCGGGTTTGTTTCGCCACAAATAACCGATGCAATGGCTTTTCCGCCTTCGTCACCTGGTAAATAGGCATATACAATGGCATCAACTAAAGGGATAATATTTTTTAAAATTCTTGGTCTATTAAAGGTGCAAACTAAAATAATTGATTTATTTAATTTGCTCAATGCAAATACCAAGTCTTCTTGTGCTTTTGGTAAATATAAATTATCAATATTTCCTGGTATTTCTGTCGAAGGAGTTTCTGCTAAACAAATAATAATTTTGTCTGCGTTTTTTGCTTTTGCTAAACAATCATCAATATTAATGATTTGATCAATACTAGTGCCTGCAGCGAAGGCTACGCGATTGGCGCCTGCAAATTTTTGGATAGCAGCTAGTGTGGTTAATTTATTTTTAGTATTAAAATTAGTATCGACGCCTTGCCATGTATGCGTCCAAGCGCCATTTAAATAATTCAAACTATTGGCTCCAGGTCCGCAAACAA
>CAIJZF010000418.1 GCA_903825095.1 uncultured Bacteroidota bacterium
TAATTACCATAGCAAAATAACCATGCTAGGTATTCCTGATAGTATTGTAGAACATGGTAGTTTAAAAGAATTGCATCATGAGTGTCATTATGATGCGATAGCTATTGCCGATGCCGTGAAAGCCTTACTAGGTAAGCAGATTATGTCTGAGGTATAAAGTTTAAACCTTCTTAGTTCAAGCTAGGATCAAAATCTCCCAAATTTTCTTCTCTTTCATCGCTTTGAATAGGATCCTCTTTGAAAGATTCTAAATTAGGCGTTTCATAAGAATCGAAATTATCTACATGGCCAGGCTCTAAATCATCTTCTCTGTTTTCATTCCACTCAATGATGAAATTATTACGTCCTTCACCCACCATTAGCTTCATGTATTTTTGTTGAGACAATTCAAGTATAGATAAGAATAAAAATAAAGCGTGTACCCTGTCTTGGCAAATATCAAATACTTTTTCAAAAGCCACTGTCTTACCTTCTTTCACAATGTCTAATAAATAAGCCCTGCTACCTTCCATGGTGTAATTATATCTTACAACAGTATGAACAGGTCTGTTTTGACGCTCTTGTAAACGAGTCATTACTTTTTCAAATGACTTCATTAATTTAAATAAAGTAACTGTTTGTAGTTCTGTTCCCTCCGCAGCTTCTTCTCCCACAAGCGACATCTCTTGTTGAATATTACCACGCTTCATCATGAGCATTCTAAGCGCTTCTAAGTCGGCCATTTGAACAGCCGCTTCTTTGTACTTTTTGTACTCTAATATTTTATCAATTAATTCTTGTCTTGGATCAATTTCGTTGCCTAATGCATCCAACTCTTTTCTTGGTAATAATAATTTTGCCTTAATGCGCATTAAAGTAGAAACGAATAAAATAAACTCACTACTTAATTCAATATTCACCTTTTCTTGCTCTTGTATAAAATGCAAGAAATCGTTGATGATTTTAGTAATCTGGATATTGTAAATATCCATTTCATCTCTTTCAATAAAGAAAAGCAGTAGGTCGAAAGGCCCTTCAAATTGGTCTACCTTAATCGAATAATTAGTTGGCTGATTCATTCTTGCAAAGAAAAGGAATCAAGATTAATTTAAGGTCAATTGGGCAAGTATTTATCCACTTTTATGGAAAAAATAAGCATCTTTACCCAAAACTTTACGCATGGACAATAAGTTCATCAATTGGGCTATTTTTTGCATACTATCCATTGTCTGGGGTAGTTCCTTTATTCTTATGAAAGAGGGGCTAACCGTGCTTTCTGCCTACCAAGTAGCTTCTTTAAGAATGCTATTTTCAGGACTGGTTTTGCTGCCCTTTGCCTTCAGCGCCTTTAAAAAAATTCCTAAAGAAAAAATGGGCATTGTCTTTTTATCTGGCTTTTTAGGAAACTTTATTCCAGCCTACCTTTTTTGTATTGCAGAAACCAATATCGATAGCTCTTTAGCAGGCATTTTAAATTCACTAACCCCTTTGTTTACCATAGTAGTAGGTTTATCATTTTTTAAAACAACAATTAATAAGCAAAAAATGATTGGCGTTATTATTGGCTTTATAGGTTTGTGTTTGCTTTTTGCAGCAGGTAAAAATATTAGTTTTCAAAACCTCTCTTTTGCTTCCTTGGTTTTAGTAGCTACTTTCTTTTACGGTTTAAATGTAAATGTGGTGGGCAAGTTTTTAAAAAATATTCGATCCATTGATATTGTATCGGTAGCCTTTGCTTTTTTAATTTTTCCAAGTGCATTTATTTTATATCTAACTGGTTATTTCAGTATGCCCTTTAATAATCTTGGTTTTCAACAGGCAAGTTTAGCAGGTATTGTTTTAGGCGTAGTAGGCACTTCTATTGCCTCTATTTTATTTTATATGCTTATTAAAAGGTCCACTATTATTTTTGCCTCCATGGTTACTTATGGCATTCCTGTTATAGCAGTGGCTTGGGGCGTGTATTATGGCGAGTCTATTTCTATATTGCAAATAGGTAGCCTATTTATAATATTAGCAGGAGTCTATATAGTTAATAAGCCCCAACAGGCTTAGTGTTAGGGCTTATTTAATTTTATAAAACTTAATACGATTATATAAAGCTCAAGATAAAGATGGATGAAAGTCTTTTAAACAGTCATTATCTCTTTTTCCTTTGACTCTAAATGCTTTTCTACTAGGGCAATATGCTTATCTGTAATAGCTTGAATTTCATCTTCCGCGCCTTTGCAAATATCTTCACTCATGCCCTCTTTTTGTAATTTCTTTACTTGCTCAATATGATCGCGTCTAATATTACGAATAGACACCTTACTTACTTCTCCTTCTGCACTTGCCTTTTTAAATAATTCTTTTCTTCTTTCTTCTGTTAAAGGAGGCGTGAATAATCTTATTTGTATACCATCGTTCTGTGGGGTAATACCAATGTTAGCAGCCATGATAGCTCTTTCAATTAAGGGTAGCATATTTTTTTCCCAAGGTTGAATACTAAGGGTTCTGCTATCCAATATCTGTACATTACCCACTTGGCTAATAGGTGTGGGTGTGCCATAATAATCTACATTGATGCCCTCTAAAATGGAGGGGGAAGCCTTGCCCGCTCTAATTTTAGAAATTTCAATTTCTAAATGATTAATGGCCTTTTTCATCCCTGCTTCTGCATTACCGGTAACTTTCTTTAATTCTTCTGACATACTAATTCATTGAGGCTACAAAGCTAATAAATCCTAGCTATTGTTGATAAGTCTTTTTTTGGGCTTTTTCTTAAATTTTCAGTGCAAATTAGCCTACGAATTCTATCTTTGCCCTCAACCGTATAGCTATGAATAAATCTACTGCAGAATTAACAAAGATTGCCTCTCAAATTAGAAGAGATATTGTAAGAATGGTACATGCACAACAAAGTGGCCACCCAGGTGGTTCTTTAGGCTGTGCCGATTTCTTAACGGCTCTGTATTTTAAAGTCATGAAAATTGATACCAACTTTTCAATGGATGGCATCAATGAAGATCTTTTCTTTTTATCGAATGGTCATATCTCTCCTGTTTTTTATTCTGTATTAGCAAGGTCTGGTTATTTTGATGTAAAAGAATTAGCCAGTTTTAGAAAAATTAATTCAAGACTACAAGGTCATCCTACTACGCATGAAAAATTACCAGGCATAAGAATTGCCAGTGGTTCTTTAGGACAAGGATTAAGCGTTGCTATTGGTGCCGCCTTAACCAAAAAATACAATAAGGACAATCGTACTATTTATAGCCTTCATGGCGATGGTGAATTACAAGAAGGTCAAATTTGGGAAGCAGTGATGTTTGCTGCACATAATAAAGTAGATAATTTAATTGCTACAGTGGATGTGAATGGCCAACAAATTGACGGCCCATTAAGTAAAGTATTGTCACTAGATAGTTTAGAAGATAAATTCAAAGCCTTTCATTGGACCGTTTTACATATGAACGGACATGATATGGAAAATATAGTTGCTACACTGGATAAAGCTAAATCCCTAACAGGACAAGGCAAGCCTATTTGCATTTTAATGAAAACTGAAATGGGCAAGGGTGTTGATTTTATGGAAGGCAGCCATGAGTGGCATGGTATTGCACCTAACGATGAGCAACTTACTAAAGCATTAGGGCAATTAGAAGAAACCTTAGGTGACTATTAATTTATTCTAAGATTTTATAAAATATAAATCTTAGAATAAATCTCTCTTTTTTATTTTTTTTAGCCTCTCCTATCAAGATAAATTAAGTATAATTTATCTTGTCATTTTTTTAGCTAGTTTATTTTTTCGAAAAGACGTGCTGAGGCCTTGCGCGCTGGAATCCATCCTGCAGCAACCGCAATCACAACCACTAATAGTATAATGGCTATATAATCTTCTGCCATAGGTTTAACAGGATAATAATCTATTACAAAAGAATTACCGCCCAGTTTGATAAAATGAAATTTGTTTTGCAACCAGCAAAATAAACTGGCCAAACCCCCGCCAATAAAGGCGCCCATAAAGGCCATGATGCCCGATAGCATTAAAAATATTTTTTGAATATCCCAAGGCCTAGCACCCATGGCATGTAGCACATGAATATCTTTTTGTTTTTCTAAAACAAGCATGGTTAAAGCCCCTACCAAATTAAAAGAAGCCACTATCATAATTAAAGCAAGTATGGCAAAGATGATCCACTTTTCCATTTGCATAATTTTATAGAGATCGGCATTTTGTTGGTACTTATCTTTTACTTGAAAATTATTTCCTAATTGTTTTTGAACCGTGTTCATGATATCCGTTAACTTCTCAGGAAGGACCGAAATTTCAATTGCAGAATATTGATTTGAATCTAAATCAAATAAATACTGCGCAAAAGGATAATTGGTAAAAACATATTGGTCGTCAAATTCTTGTTGCACTGAAAAGGCACCGCCTTGCACTGCAGTTAAATTATTCAATTGATTAATATTGGTAAACCCTTTGCCAGACCTATTCACTGCAAATAATTGTAAAGTGTCGCCAATAAAAGAGCGAAACAAACCCAGCTTCTGTTCTACACCAATGCCTAATAATAAAATGGGATTTTCCATATTGCCCATTACATATTGGCCTCGCTTCATATACTTAGCGACATTATTTATTTTGCTATAATTTCTATCCACACCCTTCACAAGCACCACCGCTTGCAAATCTCCTTTCACAAGAAGGGCTCTACTTTCTACAACCTTACTTACGGCCTTCACCCCTTCTATGTTTTTTATTTTTTCAAAAGGAGCATCTTGCATGCTAAAAAATTTACCCTGCACAGGGGTGACGCGTACATCGGCATAAAAGTCGGCGTATAAACCTTTGACTACTTCTGTAAATCCATTGGAAACACTAAGTACAATAATAAGAGCAGCAGTGCCTACTGCAATGGCTACAACACTTACCCAAGCAATCATTTGAATTGCTTGAAAATTATATTTTCCTCTAAAATAACGCCATGCAAATAAAAAATGCACTTATAAATTTTTTAGAATCTCATCCATTTTAAAAACATAATCCAAAGTATCGTCTAAGTAAAATTGCAATACAGGAATGCGTCTTAATTGATGCTTCATGGTATCAGAAAGATGCTTTTTGATTTCCCATGCCTGTGATTGAATTTTCTTAAAAGAGGCTTCTGTATCCTTTACCTGAAATAAACTCAAATAAATTCTAGCCTCTAATAAATCGGGGGTCACTTTTACCGAGGAAATGGAAATCATCCCCCCTTGTAAATTAGTAAGCCCTAATTTTAAAAAGATATCGTTAAGGGCGCTCTGAATAGCCCCGGCCACCTGTTTTTGTCTTTTTCCTTCTTCCATAATCAAAATCGTTGATTCGCTGTAAAATTAGTTACTTTGCTGATTATTCTGAGGGAATAATTCTGAATATGAAGAAATTTATTCGCATCATAAGTTATATCAGAGAATACAAGGCCTATATGGCTTGGTATAGCCTATTTATTACCTTATCTATAGTCTTTGGCTTGTTTTCCTTGGGTATGCTCATGCCCTTTATGGACCTTATATTTGGAAGCAGCGAATTAACAGGTGTTGTCAAAACCGCAAGCTCAGCTAACGGGTCTGCGAATATCAAAGAAATCATTTATGGCTTTTTACAAAACAGCATAGCACAGCATGGAAAAGTAACTGCCCTAGGCTGGATTTGTTTAGCAATTGTCATTACCATTTTCTTAAAGAATCTCTTTCTTTATTTATCTTATTATTTTTTAGCCCCTATAAGAAATGGAGTAACACGTAAATATTCCAGACTCTTATATGAAAAAATATTACAATTACCTATTGGCTATTTTACCGAACAACGCAAAGGAGATATCTTAAGCAGATCCTCTAACGATATCACTGAATTAGAAAATTCTGTGATTGGTGCACTAGAAGGTTTAATTAAGGAGCCTTTAAATATTATTGGCATACTTATTTTCTTATTTATTATAAGTGCAAAACTTACTTTGTTTGTTTTTATTTTATTGCCTCTTGCAGGACTCATTGTAGGACGCATTGGCAGGAGTTTGAAAAAACATACCAATAAAGCCCAAGTAAAATGGGGTGAGATTTTATCTCAGATGGAAGAAACATTAACAGGCTTAAGAATTATCAAAGCCTTTAATGCAGAAGGTAGAGTGAAAAAACAATTTTTTGGGATGGTGGATGAGATTTTCCATATCAAAAATAAAATACTGAATAGACGAGACTTAGCCTCACCTATTTCTGAAACCTTAGGTGTAATAATTTTATGTGGAGTATTATGGTTTGGAGGTCAATTGGTTTTAAGTGGTGAAATATTGAATGGCGGTTCCTTTATTGCTTATGTAGCTTTGTTCTCTCAAATAATAAACCCTTCCAAAGCCTTATCTCAAGCCGCTTACAACGTGACAAGAGGTAATGCCACCTTGGATAGGTTAAATGAAATTTTAGAAGCGCCTTTAACAGTGGAAGAGCCTACTAACCCCATTCAAATTACTGAATTTAAGCAGTCTATTCAATTTGATAATGTTCAATTCTTATACCAAGACAGTTCCATATTAAAAAATATTAACCTTACAATTCAAAAAGGAAAATCGGTTGCACTTGTGGGTTCTTCTGGTGCAGGTAAAAGTACCTTGGCCGATTTAATTCCGCGCTTTCATGATGTAAGTGCTGGTAATTTATATATTGATGGAAAAAATATTAAAGACTATAGTTTACATAGTTTAAGAAGTTTAATAAGCATTGTTACCCAAGAGCCTATTTTATTCAATGATACCATCGCAGCCAACATTGCATTAGGCAAACCAAATGCAACGGAGGCTGAAATTATCGAAGCTGCTAAAATTGCCAACGCTTATGATTTTATTATTAAAAAAGAAGGTGGCTTTCAAAGCATGATTGGTGATAGAGGTAGCAAACTAAGTGGTGGCGAGCGTCAGCGCTTAACCATTGCTAGAGCAGTATTAAAGAACCCTCTTATTTTAATTTTAGATGAAGCTACATCTGCACTAGATACAGAAAGTGAGAAATTAGTACAAGAAGCCATTAATAATATGATGCAAAACAGAACCTCTATTGTCATTGCACACAGACTCTCTACCATTCGTCACGCAGATGAAATTATTGTTCTACAAAAAGGAGATATTGTTGAAAGAGGGAATCACGATGAACTGATTGCGCAGAACGGATATTACCGCAAGCTAATTGAAATGCAAGAAGTCAAATAAGTAAAAATTAAAACAAGTACAAAAGTTTTAAAAATAATATTTATAAAAAAACCCGATAAAATTTATCGGGTTTTTTATATAGAACAACTGAATGTTTTATCTTCTATTGATCGCTGCTATTTTTTACATAACCCAATTTTGCTTCTAAGCTTAAAGTAGCATGAGGCACAGCACGTAAACGGGCTTTGTCTATTAAACGGCCTGTTACTCTACAAATACCATAGGTTTTGTTTTCGATACGCATTAAGGCTTTCTCTAAATGGTCTATAAAAGTAATTTGTCTAGAAGCCATTTGACCTAACTGCTCTCTTTCCATGCTAACACTACCATCTTCCATGGTCATGTATCTAGCATCGTCATTATCTCCACCTAATTCATCCTTGCGTGTAATAATACCTTGTAAGTATACTAGTTCTTTTTTAGCAGCATCTAATTTCTTAGAAATTAAATCTTTGAACTCTTTTAATTCAGCATCAGAATATTTTACTAAAGTCTCCGTAGATCTTTCAACTTCTTTTCTTCTTTCCATTGGAACATAACCTGGTTGATAAGGTACACTACTTTTAGCACCAATTTTTGGAACCTTAATATCCTTTATAGGTTCTGCTACTTTACGCACTGGCTTTACCGGAGGCGTTGGAATTTTAGGAACAGGTTTTGCAGGAGGAACATATTTTTCAACTGGCTTAGCGACAGGTTTAACGATTGGTTTTGCTGGCGCCTTTACAGGAACTGCTTTTTTTATAGGGGCTTTAATAGGAGTTGCTTTTTTTAAAGGTGCTTTAACGGGTACCGGTTTTTTTACAGGGGCTGCTTTTTTAGGAACCACCTTTTTAACAGGTGCCGCTTTTTTAGGCGCTACCTTTTTAGCAGGAGCTGCTTTTTTAGGCGCTACCTTTTTAGCAGGAACTGCTTTTTTGGGTGCTGCCTTTTTTGCAGGAGCTGCTTTTTTAGCAGGAGCAGCCTTTTTT
Source organism: uncultured Bacteroidota bacterium (assembly GCA_903825095.1). The sequence goes on from CAIJZF010000418.1 coordinate 8,183, forward strand.
ACGGGTGCCGCTTTTTTAGGAGCTGCTTTTTTAGCAGGGGCCGCCTTTTTAGGTGCTGGTTTTTTTGTAGGCATATTTATCCTTTTTGTCTAACTGAAATTCTTAATTTGTGATCATTTATGTCAACTTCTACCCCCTCTTTCAAGACCGGTAGGAAGTCTATTTGGACTGCGAGAATTTCGCGGCAAATATAGTCCGAAAATTGAATAATGGACTCCTTCAAGTCTGTATTATCCTCAATTTCAAGCAAAATCTTGTCTGTAAGCTCAAAATTGCTCTCTTTTCTGATGTTTTGGACCCTATTTACTAGCTCACGAGCATGTCCTTCCTTCAATAACTCGGGGCTAATGGTAATATCCAAGGCCACCGTAAGGGCATTTTTGACAGCTACGCTCCAGCCAGGTATATCTTCTGCTATAATATCTACCTCATTGATTAGCAAGTCTATAGTCTCTCCTTCGATGTCTAAAGCCAATTTTCCCTCTTTTTCCAAACTCGTAATTTGAGCCTGAGATAAATTGGCAATGACTGCCGATGCTTGTTTCATTTTGGTACCCAACTTAGCACCCAATAATTTGAAATTGGCTTTTACCTTTTTGCTAATCACCCCTTCGGTCTCAGTTATATAATTAATTTCTTTAACGTTTACCTCGGCAAGTATTAATTCTTCCATTAATTCAATGGCCGTTTTCGTAGCTGGATCTAAAACAGGAATGAGTATCTTTTGCAAAGGCTGACGCACTTTGATATTCATTTTTTTACGTATAGATAAAACCAATGAACAAATATCCTGTGCCATTTGCATTCTTGTCTCTAAAGCAGTATCTATTTTAGAAATATCTGCAATAGGGAAAGGAGCATGATGAATAGAACTATAATTATGTTTTTTAGTAACACTATTTAAATTTCTAAAAACTTGATCACAGAAAAATGGCGCAATAGGTGCCATTAATTTTGTAATGGTTTCAATACACTCGTATAAGGTTTGATAAGCTGCAATTTTATCTTGGGTATAAGTACCTTTCCAAAAACGTCTGCGACATAATCTCACATACCAGTTACTTAAATGCTCGTCTACAAAAGTTTCAATAGCACGACCTGCAGTGGTGGGCTCAAAATCATCCATTGAAGTAGTAACAGTTTGTACTAATGTATGTAAAGAAGAAATGATCCAACGATCAATCTCTGGTCTTTGGTCTAAAGCAATAGTTTCTTGTTCAAAATGGAAATTATCTACATTGGCATACAAAACAAAAAATTGATAGGTATTGTATAAAGTACCAAAGAATTTTCTTTGTACTTCTTGTATACCAGACATGTCAAATTTTAAATTATCCCATGGAGATGCATTGGTCACTAAATACCATCGTGTTGCATCCGCACCATATTTTTCAATGGTTTCAAAAGGGTTCACAACATTGCCAAGTCGCTTACTCATCTTATTGCCATTCTTATCCAAGACTAAGCCATTACTCATCACAGCCTTGTAAGCTACGCTATCAAACAGCAGTACACCCAAGGTATGTAAAGTATAAAACCATCCACGTGTTTGGTCTACGCCTTCGCAAATAAAATCGGCTGGGAAGGCTTGTCCTTTATCTATTAAATCTTTATTCTCAAAAGGATAATGCCACTGCGCATAAGGCATGGCGCCAGAATCAAACCATACGTCTACTAAATCAGACACACGTTTCATAGCTTGGCCACTTGCACTTAGAAGTTCAATTTGATCTACATAAGGTTTATGTAAATCCACATCTAATTTACCATCCACTATTTTTAAATTCACATCTTTGTTGAATCCTTTTTCTTTAGCAGCTAAAAATCCTTTGGTTAATTCTTCAATCGATCCTATACAAACTTCCTCTGTTCCATCTTCCGTTCTCCATATTGGAAGCGGTGTGCCCCAATAACGGCTACGAGATAAATTCCAGTCCACCATATTTTCCAACCAATTACCAAAACGACCCTCTCCTGTACTCTTTGGTTTCCAATTAATGGTTTTATTTAATTCTATGAGTCTATCCTTTACAGCCGTGGTTTTGATAAACCATGCGTCTAATGGATAATATAAAATAGGTTTATCTGTTCTCCAACAATGCGGATAATTATGTTCATATTTTTCTACCTTAAACGCTCTATTTTCTTTTTTCAACTTCACAGAAATATCAACGTTCACATCTTGGTAGTCTTTCTCGTCTTTATAATTTTTTACAAAGCGGCCACTAAATTCTCCCACACCTTCTACAAATTTTCCTTCTCTATCTACTAGTGTAAGAATACCTAAATTATTTTTTTGTCCTACTTTATAATCATCTGCACCAAAGGCAGGTGAAGTATGTACAATACCTGTTCCATCTTCTGTGGTTACAAAATCACCTAGTACTATTTTAAAAGGATCTCCTTCAAATGTACTTGGGTCATTGGCTTCAAAAGGCATTAACTGCTGGTAACGAAGTCCGTTTAACTCAGTTCCTTTACAAGTAGCAATTATTTTCCAAGGAATAAGTTTATCGCCTTCTGCAAAACTATCTAGCCCTTCCCCTTCTTCTTTAAAATATTTAGATATTAAATTTTTAGCAAGCACCACATTCACTGGTATGGCTGTATAAGGGTTATAAGTTGCTACTAAAACATATTCAATATTGGGTCCTACTGTAAGTCCTAAGTTAGAAGGCAAGGTCCATGGTGTTGTAGTCCATGCCATATAAAATATTTCCTTCGACTTTACATTTGCTTTATTTACTGCATCAAATAAAAATTGACTACCTGCATTTTCTACTGCTTTAAACATAGCCACTGTAGAAGTATCTTTTACATCCTTGTAAGTACCTGGCTGATTGAGTTCATGTGAACTTAATCCTGTACCCGCTGCAGGTGAATAAGGTTGAATACTTACACTTTGATATAGGTATCCTTTTTTATAAAGTGTACTTAGTATCCACCAAAGTGTTTCAATATAATTATTTTCAAAAGTGATATAAGGATTATTCAAATCCACCCAGTATCCCATTTTATTGGTAATATCGTCCCACTCTTTTTTATAACGAAGTACTGCCTCTCTACATTTTTTATTGTAGTCTTCTACACTAATTTTCTTTCCAATATCTTCTTTAGTAATACCCAATTCTTTTTCTACCCCTAATTCAACGGGTAAACCATGGGTATCCCATCCGCCTTTTCTTTTTACTTGAAAACCTTGCATGGTTTTATACCTACATACCATGTCCTTTAAAGTTCTGGAAATAACATGGTGAATGCCTGGCATTCCGTTGGCACTTGGGGGACCTTCATAAAAAACAAAGGGGGTTTTGCCTTCTCTTAAAGAGACCGACTGCTCAAAAGCCTGTTCGGACTTCCAAGAAGCCAATATTTCTGCCTCTATTTGGGGCAGATTCAATCCACTAAATTCAGGGTAGTTTTTACTCATACAACGCTTATCCTAGCTCATTTTTAGGCCACGAAGGTACGAATAAGCTTGTAAAAAAGGACAGTCCTCTTTTAGGTAGATGAATAAGGCAAAAAGGGATCTTGTATTAGGCTTCTGGCTGGTCAGTGCTTGTTTTGGACTTCTGCTCGGCAATTATCTCTTGCTCGGCATTTATGTCTGTGTCACTGAAGAACTTCTTCTGGAAGATAAACATAGCAATTACACCTGAACTTATAGAGGCATCGGCAAAATTAAATACAGGACGGAAAAATTCAAATTCCTCCCCTGCCCAAAAAGGGAACCAACTTGGAAAATGTGCATTTTGAATAATAGGGAAATAAAACATGTCTACTACTTTTCCATGTAAAAAAGAGGCGTAACCTCCACCCAATGGAAATAAATGCGCCACCATGGTGGTATAAGGCACACTTGCTTCAAATAGTAGACCGTAAAACATAGAGTCAATTAAATTACCCACAGCACCGGCATAAATTAAAGCTGCACAAATTATAAAACCATTATGGTATTTTTTTTCAATAAAGCCTTTGATTAAAAAAGTTCCCCAGATGACTGCAGCCAAGCGAAACAATGTCAAAATTATTTTTCCAAAACCACCTCCAAATTTTAAGCCCCAAGCCATGCCTTCATTTTCTATGAAATGTAATCTTGCCCATGAACCAAGAATTGCATGCTCTTCTCCAATAAAATAATTAAGCTTAATGTAAAACTTAATTGCTTGATCAATGAATATAATAAGTATAATGAGTAAGGCGACTTTTTTCCCGTTCATAAATTTTGTATAATGTAAATGTGGTATTTGCTAGCGCAAATATAAGATAGTTTTTAGGAGGCTTACTGGGAATTTCTATTGGCTAATTTTTTCTTGCTCGTAAATATAGAATAAAGAATAGAACCTGTAATACAAAAAATTATCACCATTAAAGAAATTAATACTTGGGTGTTTTTATCAATCCACATATTAATATAGTGTTCGCCAAGCATTTTGACGCCAATAAAAACTAATACAATGGCAATACCCTGTTGCAAATGCTCGAACTGGTTCACTGCCCCTCTTAATAAAAAGAATAAAGAACGCAAACCAAGAATTGCAAAAATATTGGAAGTGTAAATCACTAAACTACTTCTTGAAATACCCATAACAGCTGGAATAGAATCCAAGGCAAACACAATGTCAATAGCTGCTAAAAGAACCACTACTACAAATAAGCTTGTATACAAAGGTTTATTATTATGATCTCTAATGACAAACTTACCATCGCCATCGGTATTGCCAATAGGTAAGAACTTTTTTAGAAAAACATAAATTTTAGATTCATGAGGATCGAAATGGTCTTCCTCTCCAGCTATAAACATTTTATAACCCGTGTATACTAAGAATACTCCAAAAATATAAAGCACCCAAGCGAATTTTGCAACTAGTGCAACACCCACTGTAATGAAAACAACTCTAAATAAAATAGCTGCTAAAATGCCAATTAATAATACTCTAGGAATATGTTTTTCTTTAACCTTAAACGCATTGAATATTAAAATGAAAACAAAAATATTATCAATACTTAAACTCCATTCCATTAAGTAACCACTAAGGTATTCAAATCCTAATTTTTGCCCTTCCTCTATCCACATAAATACAAAAAAAGCAAGCGCTAGTAAAACCCAAAGAAAAGTTTGACGCAAGGCTTGTTTAATAGTAATGATGGCATTTTTTTTACTTAAAAATCCTAGGTCTAGGATTAAGGCAATAAGAATAACCACTCCAAAAACTGAATACACTAATTGATCTGTTGACATAGTATAAAGTTACAACATAGTTGCTAAATAGCAAATTGGCGTCTGCGATATCCCGTCCATATTAAAAAGAAAAGTCCTAGAACGAATAAGGGGCCAAATACTAAAATAATTTGCAGAAAAATTCTATTTTCTTCTACTTTTTGAGGATTTAATAAACGCAGTATTTGTTCTTTTCGACGAGATGCTAATAAACTGGTGGGCTCGTTTAAATAAGCAATGGTATTCACAAAAAAATCATGGTTAGCGAACTGGTATTCTTCATAAGGAATCATGCCCATAGGCAGTGGCCCTCTTTTTACATCTACCTGGTTAGTGAGTATGTCAGCATCAGAAAGAATAACCTGTTTTGAAATAGTAGTTCCTTTTGCTAAAAAAATATTACCAGTAGATGCCTTGATACTATCACGCATTGCAGCAGTAAGTCTATTGGAAAATAAAGAAGGAAATTTACCTTCTAATAAAACAGCAACGGCTAAATGATTTTTTTGAAAACTCTCTAATTCTCCTTCCCTCTTACCACTATTCATATCTACCAAACTAGGCGAACTAAGTATACGACTATTAGAATCGGTACTAAGTAAAATTGTTTTTTGAATACCTGCTACTGCAATAGTATCAATACTTGAAGGAAAATAGGTTAATACCCTATCTAAATTCTGTACAATAGGACTTTGCTCATTACCATTTAAAAAAGGAAAATAAGGCCAGGGCATTCTTTGAATAATCGGACTCCCATTTTCTTCTTTCCCTATAACCATGGGTAGTTTAGCACAATTTAAATCCTGTACTAAATTGGAATTAATTCTTGCACCATATTTAAAAAGTAAATCATCTAAGGCTAAACTTCTATCATAAGCGGTATAAGATCCACTGGTTTTTTGCAAGCTATCATATTCAGCATATAACTTATCAATGGCCCAAATAATATTACCGCCCCCCATTACATACTGATCCAATTTTAATTTATCCAATTCAGTAAAAGCCTGCGTGGGCTTTACAATAAGAAGGGTTTTTATTTTTTGAGCATCGGGAAAGCCTTTCTTTAAATCAAATACAGCTAAATTGTACTGATGCATGATGGACTCCCCTAAATGATTCACTGTTAAATTTACCGGCTCTCCATTGCCCGTCATATAAGCAATATTGGGCACCACTGATCTGTTCAATAAATAAATGGCCTGTGTAAATTTATACTCTAATAATGCAACAGCTGCATTCGCACTCGCCTGCTTATCTTCTTCAGGAATATCTTTTACAATATTATAAGGTTTAAAATATTTTTTACTACTTCGAAGGTCAATGACTATTGGCGACTGCCCCTCCACTTCTATAAGCGCTCCTGGAATCATAAGTTGGTCTACTCTTTTATCGGAAGCCCCATTTTCAGATTGTATTCTTTGAATAGGCAAACCCCTTTTAGACAAGCTATCATAGAATTGATACAATTCATCGTTCTTATACATTTCACTTGGCACTTCAATTGTCCAGCTAATAGCTTTTGGATTGATTTGTTTAAAACGTTCCAACAACTGCGCAGTGGCTGCTGCAATATTTTTATAATAAGGCGGTATATCTCCCCCTAAATACAGATGTATTTTTACAGGCTTACTAACAGCTCCTATTATTTGCTGCGTACTATCATCTAAACTATAACGCTTTTCTTTAGTAAGGTCTAATTGAAAATTATAAAAAGAAAAAAATACATTCACCATTAATAAAAAACCTACGGTGATAAGATATTTTACTTTACCTTTTATGTTCTCCACGCTTCCTATGGCAAATAAAACTAGTATGGAGAAAAAGTAAATAATATCACCTGCTGTAAGCAGACCTTTACTCATATTGATATAGTGTGCCTCTAAACCTAGCTTACTTATATAAAAATCGGTTCCATTTGCAAAAGCGGGCATTAAACTTAGAAAATGAAAGCCTTTGAATAGTAAAATACAAACCAAAATGGAGACCAATAAAGAGACCAAATTATTTTTGGTAATACTACTAATGTAAATGCCTATCATTGTATAGCAAGCTGCTAAAAATAGTAAACCAAAATAGGAACCAGCAGTAGCTCCAAAGTCTATTCCTCCAATATCACTTAAGGCGTTTAAAGTAAATGCATATAATAAAGTAGGTAGAATGGCTACAAGTACAATGAATACATTTCCTAAAAATTTTCCTACTACTAATTGAAGCGGTGAAATGGGTAAGGTTCTAATTATTTCATAAGTGCCTTGCTTGTATTCGTCTGAGAAACTATGCATGGTAATGGCAGGTACCAAGAGTAGCAAAAACCAAGGGGCAAAATCGAAATACACTTGCAAAGAAGCATAGCCAGCATCCAGTACATTAAAATTGGGAAGTACAAATAAAACCAGTCCATTGACGATTAAGTAAAAGCCAATAACTAGATAGCCTGTTAAGCCATTAAAATACTGCGCCCATTCTTTTTTACAAATTGCCCACATGGGTCAAAGCTACAAAAAAAATGCCCCGTGATAACGAGGCATTGAATATTATAATAATCTTATGATTTTCTAAAATCTTATGTTTTGTATTGCTAGCCTTTATTAAGGGGCTATTTTAATTAGACCGCGAAGCTTTCTCCGCATCCACAACTTCTACTGGCATTGGGATTGTTGAAATAAAAGCCTTTACCATTTAATCCATCTGAAAATTCCAACTCGGTATTCACTAAGTATAAAAAGCTTTTTAAATCGGTCACGATCTTAACGCCATTGTCTTCAAAGACTTGATCCATGGGTTTAATTTCATTATCAAAATCCAGCTTATAACTTAATCCAGAACAACCACCGCCCACAACCCCTACTCTTAAAAAATAGTTAGCATCTCCTGCAACGCCAGCGTCTTGCATTAACTGCATGACCTTGGCCTTTGCCTTAGCACTAACATAAATTGAATTTTCTTGGGCTACTTCGCTCATGGGTTGTAAATAGAAGACCTAAATTAAACGTGGCTTTGTTCAAATACTAATTCAGCTAGTCCGTTCTTCACGCGAAAATCATTGATAGCTGCTTTAATAGCATCTTCTGCTAATACTGAACAGTGAATTTTAACAGGAGGTAAATTTAATTCCTCTACTAAATCCATATTGTCAATCTTTACAGCTTCGTCAATTGTTTTTCCCTTTAACCACTCAGTAGCCAAAGAAGAAGAAGCAATCGCAGAACCACAACCAAATGTCTTAAATTTTGCATCGGTAATCACACCAGTCGCTTCGTCCACTTGAATTTGCAAACGCATTACGTCTCCGCACTCAGGCGCACCTACTAAACCAGTACCTACACTCTTAGAACCTTTATCTAATGTTCCTACATTTTTAGGATTAGAATAATGATCGATTACTTTATCTGAATATGCCATTGTTGTATGTTTTAAATTGTTTTGATAATTTTTATTTCGAAAAAAGAAAAATTAGTTTGTTTGAAATAGATTAGTGATGTGCCCATTGAATTGCATCAATATCTACACCCTCTTTAAACATTTCCCAAAGTGGACTCATTTCACGCAATTTAAGTACCGTATCGGTTACCGCATTAATGGTGAAATCAATTTGATCTTCAGTGGTATAACGTCCTAATCCAAATCGTAATGAACTATGTGCTAAATCATCTCCTAATCCCAATGCTTTTAAAACATAACTAGGTTCCAAAGAAGCAGATGTACAAGCCGAACCTGAAGACAATGCGATGTCTTTATTAAAGCCCATCATTAAACCTTCGCCTTCAACATATTTAAAGGAAATATTACTTACATGTGGTAAACGATGTGCTGGATTGCCATTCACATAAGACTCGTCTATTTGACTTAA
>CAIJZF010000419.1 GCA_903825095.1 uncultured Bacteroidota bacterium
CTAATGGCAGTTCTTGGGTTCAGCTTATCAAAATGCCTGTCTAAATAACGGTTAAAGGCCATGGCAGTAGAACGGGCACTGACCATACAAACTAAGACTAAAAAGAATTTTAAGAAAAAATGCTCTACCGGCAACTGAGCCATCCACTGCGCTCTCACCCCTAGCACAAAACCAATCAATGCAAAGGGTAATGCAAAAATGGTATGTGAAAATTTCACCAAGCTCAAATAATTCTTTACTGCCGACATATTTTTAATTCTATTAATTATAATTACTCATCTATAATACCTATCTAACCATCTCCCATAAAACAATAGCGGCGGCTACTGAAATATTTAAAGAATGCTTCATTCCGTATTGTGGAATTTCAATGGCTCCATCACAAATAGCCAATACTTCCTCACTCACGCCTTCCACTTCATTACCAAATACAAAGGCCAAAGTCTCATTATTTACATTCGCTCTGAACTGCTCCAAAGATATACTTCCCTGGGTTTGTTCAATGGCATAAACTTTATAGCCCTGCTCTTTTAACGCAGTAACTGCATCAGCGGTATTTTCATAATACAGCCAATCTACCGATTCAGTGGCGCCTAAGGCAGTTTTATGAATATCTCTATGCGGAGGCTGAGGTGTAAACCCACAAAGGCAAATACCTGAAATTAAAAAAGCATCGGAGGTTCTAAAAACACTACCCACATTGTGCATGCTACGGATATTGTCCATGACTACCACCAGGGGCTTTTTATGGGCCAATTTAAAGTCGGCCACCGACTTTCTTCCCAACTCATCCATGCTTAGTTTGCGCATACGCAAAAGTAGGCTTTTTATGAAAAATTATGTAGGTTTGTCCACCATGTCAAAATCAAGTGCCGATACGCCACTCATGCAACAACACCGGGCTATTAAGCAAAAATATCCCGATGCCATTTTGCTATTTCGCGTGGGCGATTTTTACGAGACATTTGGTGAAGATGCCATTGTCGCCTCCAAAGTTTTAGGCATTACCCTTACCAAAAGAAATAATGGAGCTGCATCCTCTAGTGAACTTGCAGGTTTCCCCCACCATTCCTTAGATACTTATTTGCATAAATTAGTGAAAGCGGGACACCGTGTAGCTATTTGTGATCAGTTAGAGGATCCTAAATCGGTGAAAGGAATTGTAAAAAGAGGTGTGACCGATATGCTTACGCCAGGCATTGCCACCAACGATAAATTACTAGAACATAAAAACAATAATTTCTTAGCAGCCATTTATGTAGAAAATGAAAAAGGTGGCATTGCTTTTTTAGATATTACTACTGGAGAATTTTTAATTGCAGAAGGAAGTACCGACTATTTAGATAAATTATTACAAAGTTTACAACCTGCAGAAATTCTGCATCCGAAAAATTATCAAACTGCCTTTAGAGAAAGTTTTGGCAATGGATTTTATACTTATGGATTAGATGCTTGGATATTTGATGAAGCCTTTGCTACTGAACAATTATTAAAGCAATTTCAAACAAGTACTTTAAAAGGTTTTGGTATTGCAGAACAAAAATTAGGTATCATGGCAGCTGGCGCTATACTGCATTATTTAAAAGAAACAGAGCATCCGCACCTTCAACATATACATACTATTAAAAGTATTGTGCGTGAGGAAATTTTGTGGATGGATAAATTTACCATTCGCAATTTAGAATTAATTGGCAATGGCGCTGACAGAAAAGGACTGCTTGAAATTATGGATGCCACCAAGAGCCCCATGGGTGCAAGGCTTTTAAAAAGATGGCTGGTATTTCCACTACAATCTATTACGCAAATTAATAAGCGTTTGGACGCTGTAGGAAGTTTATTAGATAGCACAGGCTCTAGTGAATTAAGAGAACTTATAGAATCTTGTGGGGACTTAGAAAGGCTAGCTAGCAAGTTATCGACTAGAAAAATTCAGCCCCGTGAATTAATGCAGTTGGCAAAATCATTAGAGGCGGTGACTACTATTAAAGAACAAGTCTCCAATTCTACAAATAGTTTTTTACAAGAAATAGGAAAAGAAATAGCCATTTGTGATAAAAGCAAGAAAGCTATTTTAAATACATTATTAGAGCAACCCCCTGCCACAACAGTGAAAGGAGGTTTTATTAAAGAAGGCGTTTCTAGCAGTTTAGATGAACTTAGAAATATATCCAGTGGAGGCAAAGACTTCTTAACCCAAATACAAAACAAGGAAGCAGAAATTACGGGTATCTCTTCTTTAAAAATTGGTTATAATAATGTGTATGGTTATTATTTAGAAGTAACCCATGTGCATAAAAACAAAGTACCCACTGAGTGGATACGCAAACAAACCCTAACCACTGCAGAAAGGTATATTACCCCTGAATTAAAAATTTACGAAGAAAAAATATTGGGCGCTGAAGATAAAATTTTAAGTCTTGAGCAAGAAATGTATCAAGATTTATTAGACCAAGTATTTACAGAGATGGGCGCTATTCAAAACAATGGACAACTTATAGGCACATTGGATTGCTTATTATGCTTTGCCCAAATTGCGAAAGAAAATAAATATTGCAAACCTAGTTTAACAGAGGACTCTATTTTAAAAATAACCGCAGGAAGGCATCCCGTAATTGAAAAAACATTGGCCATTGACCAAGACTATATTTCCAATGATGTATTTCTAGACCCAACCAGCCAACAAATTATTATTTTAACGGGACCCAATATGAGTGGTAAAAGTGCAGTGTTAAGACAAACTGCCTTAATTACTTTAATGGCACATATGGGATCTTATGTACCTGCACAGGCAGCTTCCATTCCACTTACCGATAAAATATTTACCCGCGTGGGTGCGAATGATAATTTGAACGCAGGAGAGTCGACCTTTATGGTGGAGATGCTTGAAACTGCCAGCATTTTAAATAATATTAGTGCGCGTAGTTTAATACTACTTGATGAAATTGGAAGAGGTACTTCTACCTATGATGGTATTTCTATTGCTTGGAGTATTGTGGAATTTCTGCATCAGTCTAAACAAAAGCCTAAAACATTGTTTGCCACGCATTACCATGAGTTGAACGATTTAGAAGCGCAACTTTCAACTGTGCACAATTATCATGTAAGTCATAAAGAAGTAGGTAATAAAATTATTTTCTTACGCAAACTCACTAAAGGAGGCAGCACCCATAGCTTTGGTATTCATGTAGCGAAGATGGCAGGCATGCCCAATATTTTAGTAAGTAGAGCCAATGAAATTTTAAAAGAAATGGAATTGAAAAATAAAGGCAGTCAAAATTTAGCTACTCCTTCTAAGCAAACGGATGATACAAAATTTCAGTTATCTATATTTGATGCACATACAGAAACTTTTGAATCGATTAGAAAAGAATTAGATGAGATGGATATTAATAATCTCACACCGGTGGAGGCTTTAATGAAACTTCAAGCCATTAAGAAAAAGCTTAACTAATTAATTAGAAGAATTAAGATTACCCTACTAAGATTACCCTAGTTAGATTAAATAAAATTTATTGACTGATATAACGCTGTAAGTAGTTATGAATTTTTACTTGCAGTGGCGCAGATACTGGCACTAAAGGCAAACGCAATTCATTTTCAATTAATCCTTGCTCAAACATAAAGGCTTTAATACCTGAAGGATTATTTTCTTCATACATATAAGTATATCCTTCTACTAATAAATCGTTCACTCTTTTAGCCATAGAGAAGTCGCCAGCCATTGCAAAACGAATCATATCAGAAAAAGGTTTTGGAAATGCATTGGCAGCAACACTTATAACACCATCACAACCGCAAGCCATTTGCGCCATCACAATTTCATCATCACCACTTACTACTAAAAAATCGGAAGGGCGGTCTTTTAAAATATCAATCA
>CAIJZF010000420.1 GCA_903825095.1 uncultured Bacteroidota bacterium
GGTTTGAAAATATTTTCCTTTAAAAAAACAGCAAAATCTTGTCCACTTACTTTTTCTACAATGAGTGCTAAGATGGCATAACCGGTATTACTATATTTATAGTTAGTGCCTGCTGGGAAATAAAGTGAATCTGCCAAGTACATTAACTGTAAGCAATTGGTATCATGCAATTGTTTTTGTTGGGTAGATGGCATGAGGTCTTCGTAGTCTATCAAGCCTGAACTATGGGTAAGTAAGTGTTTAATTTTTATTTTTTTACCATAAGCTGGAAAACTAGAAAAATATTTTGTCAGGGGATCCTCTAAAGAAATTTTATTGTTTTTAGCAAGTAACATAATAGACATGGCAGTAAACTGTTTTGTCACAGAAGCCAATCTAAAATTGGTGAAAGGATCTATCTTTTCAAAACTGCTGAGTTCTTTTACGCCATAGCCTTTTTGAAAAACAATTTTATCGTTTTGAAATACCAGTACACTTGCACCAGGTTTTGAATCTGAATTATACTCCGACAAAATAGCATCTATTTTTCGCTCTTTTATTAATAAAGCACTTGGCTTGCAAGCGCCCAATAATAAAACACCTAAGGTGAAGACGACTATTTTATGGAATAATTTTTGACTCATTTTTTTAATAAATTTTCTAATTCAGCCTGGGTTTCTTTTACTGCTTTTTCAGTTTGTGAAGTAGGCGCCATTTCTGTACTTTCTAAAATATTAAATAATCCTGTAAATTTTTGATAAATAGCTGGAAATTTATACATTGACTTTTTACGGCCTTCATAACATATCATGGATAAGTCGTGTTGGCGTTGCCATTGTGCAGTTCCTGTTTTCACTCTAGGATCCATGGTGATGGTAATGGGTTGTTCCTGTGTTTGTCCGTTCGCTGTTAATCTTACTGTATAATTACCTGGCATCACCCATGGTGCAGTAGCATCCGGCGGGGTATTATGTATAATGGCTGTCATAGGGTAGGCAGCTGGAGTATTCAATGGTGTATATCTCATATCCCATAAAAAACGGTGGGCGCCTGCAGTGGCTGCTAATATTTGTTGAGGTCTAATCCAATACAAAGGAATATTTACTTCTGGTATAGTATATAAAGTATCCTTACTTGTAAAGGTTCTAATAATATCTCCTTTCGCATTCATTATTTCTAATTTTACAGGACTGCTAGTATTACTATTTAAATAATAATCTATCATGGCACCATCTGGAGGATTTTCACCCGCTGGCTCTTCAGGAGGAAGCGGCGTATCGGTATTCATATTCCATCTTACTCTCATTGCTTTTTGTGGTTTGAATAAAACGGTTTCTTTTGTTTTATTTAGATTGATTTGTCGAAGCGGTGTAATATTATCTAAAATCCAAAAACTACGACCATGTGTGCCAATGACTAAATCATCATCTTTAATAACTAAATCACGAATAGAAGTAGCAGGCATATTTAATTTTAAGGACTGCCAGTTTTCACCAGCGTCTAAAGAAAAGTAAACTGCATTTTCTGATCCTGCAAATAACAACCCTTTTCTTACTGCATCTTCTCTCACAGAATTAATGGGTTCGTTTGGTAAGCCGTTAATAATTTTTTTCCAGGTCGCTCCGCCGTCTGTTGTTTTATAAATATGAGGTGTCATGTCATCCACGCGTATTCTGTTAACGGCCACATAAGCGGTGTTTACATCAAACCTACTTGCATCAATCATTGAAATTTTACTCCATGATGTAATAGATGCTGGTGTAATATTTTTCCAATGCTTACCTCCGTCTTTGGTGATATGAATAAGTCCATCATCGGTACCTGCCCATAAAACATTTAAGTCTTGGTAAGAAGGAGCGAGTGAATATACTACGCCACGTTGACGCATTTTTTTAACCTCCTCTGTATTGTAAATGCCCACACTTGCAGGTATATCCCAGGTCTCACGGCTTAGATCGGGACTAATGGTTTCCCAACTTGATCCGCCATTGGTTGTTTTAAAAATTATATTTCCTGCAAAAAATAAAGTTTTATGATCAACGGGTGAAAATAAAACCGGAGCTGTTCTAATAAAACGAACCTTACCATTTCTTACTGGGTTAGGTGCAATATTTTGAACTTGCGCAGTGCGCTTATCATACTTTGTAATTTTTCCACCATAAATAATATTGGGATCTAATGGGTCTGCTGCAACATATCCATATTCTTCTACACCCACTGGATGCCATTCTCTAAAAGTAATTCCACCATCATTAGAACGAGAAGCAATACCCACTGAACCACTTTCTTGTTGACCACCATAAACATTATAAGGAAAAGCATTGTCTGTACTTACATGATAAAACTGAGCAGTAGCTTGGTTATACCAACTTGAATAAGTTTCACCACCATTCACTGTAATGGTACCACCTTGGTCTAAACCTACTGCAATAATATTGGTATTATTTGGGTTAATCCAAAAGCGGTGATAGTCGTCTCCGCCTGGTGCACCTTTAATTCCTTCCCAAGTTTTTCCTCCATCTTTCGATCTCCACATTACTACATTCGCAGAATAAACAATGTCTTCATTTTTGGGATCGGCTTTTACTTCTGCAAAATCACTTCCTCTTCCCCATAATCTTCCATCGGAAGTTAACATATACCATGACTCCCCTCCATCATCACTTCTATAAATACCGCCTTTTTTCGCGGCATCAACAGTTGCATACATTCTATTTGAATTGCTAGGTGCAATGGTAAAACCAATTCTTCCTAAACCATCTTCTTTGGTAGTTGGAAAACCTTTCGTTATTTTTTTCCAAGTACTTCCTCCATCCATTGATTTATACAAGCCACTTGCTTCACCGTCCCATGCACCATTTTCCCAGGGGCCTTGTCTTGCAGCCCAAATAGTGGCAAATACAATATTGGTATGATTTGGATCAATCAATACTTGCACAGCTCCTGTGTTTTCGTCTATATATAATACTTGTTCTAAAGTTTTACCACCATCCAAACTTCTATATACACCTCTTTCTTTATTAGGACCATAAGGATGTCCAAGTGCAGCTACAAAAATTCTATTTTCATTTTTTGGGTCAATACTAATGCCACCAATTTGTTGTGCATCATGCAATCCCATATTAGACCAAGTTTTTCCTGCATCACTTGATTTATATAAACCATTTCCAATAGATAAATCGGGGCGTTGAATACCTTCACCACTTCCTACATAAATAACATTTGAATTAGAAGGTGCTACGGCTACATCGCCCACTGAGCCTGTGTTTTCAGCATCAAAGATGGGTTTCCATGTATGACCATAGTCGGTGGTTTTCCATACACCACCATTATTCACACCAATATAAAATACATTGGGCTGATCTGCAACACCAGAAATACCTACAGTTCTTCCGGCTCTATGTGGGCCAATCATTCTATATTTTAAACCAGCTAGTTGTTCTGTACTTACTTGTGCATAAGTGGAACTTATAAATAGCCCAAAGATGAATAATTGTAAGAAGAAATAGCGCTTAGTTTTTAAACTAGAAAAAATGGATTTCATATATTTAATTTAGGTACTTAAATATACAAAATATTGGAATGGATTTCTATTTATTCCACCAATAAGTAAATTTCAATACAACTGCTCTATTTTTAACAAATACAGGCCCGATATAGTAGTTGTCGGTATACACTATAAATAAATCAGAGACGGGTTTATAGCGCCATTGAAATCTGGTATTAAAGTTTATATTTTTTGTTTGCTCATTATATTGGTAGAAGGCCGTAAAAAATAGTTTGTCTGTCATGGTGATATCTACTTTAGGACCAATTAAGAAGAAATTATTTTTACCCCAGGGTTGTGGAAGTTCTATATGATTATAGGTAGCAGCAACATCAAAGTTTACATAAGGCTGAATACGATAACCAATATCGCCCGTAATACTTAATAATTTACCATCGGCATAATAGCCTCCTTTACGAACAGTTAAGTAATAAGTAAATTTATGTTGAGGTGCTGAAATCCAATCAAAGCCAACAGTAGACCATTGATGTTTAGTGTGCGCTGCCAAGGTTTGCTTGCCTATTCTAGTGGGATCGAAGGCTGCCAATAATTCTACATAGTCGTTTTGAATAACAGAGGCAATAGTGCTCTTGTCTCTAAATGTAATTAGGTAATTAAATAGTTTTGTATTGTCTGTTAAATTGAAATTTGAATTATAATAATAAGTAGTGGTGAATTGAGGGCCATAGCTTAAGATATTTCCACTTTTAGGAAAGTACAAGCGGGTAATGCTTGGCATAAACTTGATATAATTATTTCTTGGAATATAGCCCACTTCTGCGTTGTAATTATTTCCCACAATTTCATGTTGCCATGAAACAATCCAATTTCTATTACTGTATTGTAAATTACCTGCGTTTAAATAATCGTTTCCAGATTTATTAGGCGTAAATGATTTTATTAAAATAGTTTTTCCTGTCCAAGGATTATTTTTTGGTGCTAAATTATATTCAAAACCAAAGTTTCTATTATAAGGATTACCCACTGCTGCAGCGGTGGTGGTTTGAGATGGATAATCAAAAGCAGTTTTATCAATATAGAATAATTCAATACTCGATTTTTTAAATAATTTTCTTTGTAAAGCAATGACTGAAAAATTTTGTGCTAAGAGTCCTGTATTTTTATCTTCACTAGTTTTCATATCCATAATACCAATACGCCAGTTCTTATCAAGTCTACCACTCATTCTAGCACCATAATCAATGTTGGTATTTAAGCCAATTCTTCTAGAGAAAAACGGACGTACATTTTCAAAACCTAGATTGGAAAATAGATCTGCATTTTCTAAAAAGAATTGTCTTTTTTCTGGAAAAAATAATTCAAACCGACTTAGATTGCTTACTTGTCTATCTACTTCTACTTGAGAGAAATCTGGGTTCACTGTTAAATCTAAATTCAAAGAAGAAGACAAACTTATTTTTGCATCTAATCCATAAGCATTTCCATTAACTGATGCTTGATTAATTTTAGTACCATCACTTGTAGCAAATTCTTTTGAAACACTAGATTTAAAATAAGGGATTAGTGAAAAATTATTTTGATGTGCTGGAAGAGGTGCATCCCAAACTAGTGATCCAGTATAAGAAAGAGAAGCAGTGGGAAACTGTCTTGGAACCGGCGCCCAGCTTGACTTTTCTGTTGTTTTTAAATCGTTTCTACTAAAGTTCACACCCCATTCTTGAACACCTGTTTTATATCGAATGGATTTAAATGGAATGGCTGCCTCCCAAACATATTTTTCTGCGTCATTGTAAATAGCAGAGGTCCATTTATTATCCCAGTTTAAATCTACGCTACCTCCATCAAACATAGTACCATCCCATTGTGCACCCACAGCACTTGCACCAAAGGCAAATCCATTGGTTAAATCTCCATAGGTATCCAAGAATAAAATAAAATTATCATTCTTACCAAAGTTCCAATCTCTTTTCAAAGACTCTACCATATCCACGCCATCGCCCACTTTGGTGCAAATGGCAATAATGTATAAATTATTTTCATCGTAAGTCATTCTTACTTCAGTAGGCACTTTAGAAACACTGGTGTCCATAGGTAATACCATGGGAAATTTATCAACCGATTGCGCCTTTAACCAGGACTGCTCATTCATTAGGCCATCCACTTTAATAATGTCAGTTGCTTTATGAATATAATATTTAACGTTGGCGTTCTTTTTTTGTGCATTCGTTGTTTGAAAAACAAATAGTAGTAAAAATAAAAAGGGGAGTCGAAATAGTTTCAATGTGATCTGGTTTATAGTATGAATTGTTAAAGGCTAGCCTTATGATTGAAGCTTAAATTTAAAGTTTTTAGCTTATTAAAATGTAATATCTTTAATACCACTTATGTAAAACATTTAAAATTGTATACTATGTCAGTTAATAGAAGAAAGTTTTTAGCAGTATCGGCACTTACCGCAGGAAGTGTAGGAATGAGTAGTACTTTGTTTGGAAGAAAACTGAAAGAAACAGAGCCAGCAGAAGACTTGCCCGAAGCTATTCGTAGCCTAAGTCCTAAAGACAATGATATTGTACCTATAACGGTGGCGGAAAGAAAGTCAAGAATTGCCAAGGCACAGGAATTAATGGCAATAAATAAAATGGATGCCATTTTTTTAGAGGGCACCACATCTTGCTATTATTATACAGGCATGCGATGGGGTCAAAGTGAAAGAACTTTTGGCGTAGTGATTCCTGCCAAAGGCTCCTTAGTATATGTATGTCCAAAATTTGAAGAAGATAGAGCGAGAGAATTAATTTTACCAGCTTTTGGAGAAGAAGTTCGTTGTTGGGAAGAACATGAAAGCCCTTATGCAGTCATAGTAGGTATTGTAAAAGACAGAGGGGTTCAATATCGTAGTATTGGAATGGAAGAAAGGGTAAGATTTTTTATTGCCAATGGGGTAAAAAAAGAAGCCGCTGGTTTTGAAGTGGTAGATGCCACGCCTGTGACTGCTGGATGTAGAATGATTAAATCACCTGCTGAAATTGCCCTGATGCAAAAAGCAAGTGATATTACGATTGAAGCCTATAAAGCAGCTTTCACCACCATTGTTCCAGGTATGTCACAAACATTATTAAGTAATAATATTTCTGCAGCCTTTAGAAAATTAGGATTTAGTGGTGGCGCTTCTGTTCAAGTAGGCAAATATTCAGCGCTGCCTCATGGAAGTATTACACCTCAAACTATTAAAGAAGGAGATATTGTAATGATTGATGGAGGCACAAGTTGTGAAGGGTATGCTTCTGATATTACTAGAACCATTGTAGCAGGCAAACCTACACAAAGACAAATTGATGTTTGGAATTTGGAAAAGAAAGCACAAGACGCTGCCTTTGCTGCTATTCAAATTGGCGCGCCTTGCGAACAAGTAGATGCTGCTGCAAGAGCGGTTATTGAAAAAGGAGGCTTTAGTACTAATTATAAATTACCAGGACTTCCGCATAGAACAGGCCATGGTATTGGATTAGAAGGACATGAGTGGACTAATTTTGTAAAAGGAAATACAACGCCTATTGCAGTAGGTATGTGTTTTAGCGATGAACCTACTATTTCTATTCCGGGAGAATTTGGTATTAGATTAGAAGACTGCCTTTATATTGCTTCGGATGGTGCAAAGTTTTTCTCGAAACAAAGTATTTCGATTGAACAACCATTTGGATAAATTATTTTAGTTGACTTTATTTAAAATAATATAAGCGCTAGGGGTTGCAGGCCGAGAGGGACTTGCTTGTGCAGTAGTTCCAGTCGCTGCGCTAATTATATTTTTTACACTAAAATAAAGTTCTATATAATCGTTGGCACCTAGGTCCACCAAATAATTTCCTGAAAGCAAATTTTTTATACCACTTCCAGAAATATTAAAATTCGTGTTTGTATTTATATAAGCCGATCCATTTCTTCTAATCCAAACACTTGCCTCATCTACTCCAAGATCTGGTTTTATAATTTGTATTGCATAGTGAACAGAATATATGCCTGCATGCAGCACATTAATTTTAGTGAGCTGCCCACTCGTATTGGGTTGAACACTTATATTACTCACTAAGCCCTCATAAGCAAATTTTATAGCAGTGGCACTAGATACAGCGCTGGCAGCTTGTTTGGCGGTATCATAAAAACTGCCATAATCATATACAGGCGACACCAAAGACATATTATTAATTCTATTAGATAGGCTAATGGTGTCTTTACTATTTAATTTTAAGTTAATACGGTTGCTTAAAGAAAGGGTATCTGCTTTTTTTAATTTATCATTAATAGCTGTTAGCGCTAAATTACTAATGGGCTTACTTGAATCGGGGGTATTATTTATTTTATCAATATTGTATAAAACTTTCACCTCTTTTAAATTATCTAGCCCTGTGCCACCTTGAGTGATGCCAATAATACCATTAATATTTTGAGCTCCCACATTATCGGCATAAAATGAAAAGGGCACATAGTTTATTTTTTGCGTGCCCATATAAATAAAAGATAAATCACCTACGGTATCTATTTCTATTTGTAAATATTTTTCTGCTTTTGACCAGTTAATATTTTCAAAGGGGCCTGCCGTTATAATTTTATTAGTTTCAGTAGCGCCTACCATGATGGTAAATAAACCAAGTACATTAGTGGTAATAGGCGTAATTTCTTGGTATTCACTTTTGCTTGAACTGGTATCGGCTTTAATAGATATTCTAACATTGATAGATTTATTAGCAAGTATATAGCCATTATTATCTCTAGCAATGCCTTGAAAGTTAATGCCCTTATTGGTTTGCGCGAATGTATAGTTTGTGATACTTCCTATTAAATAAGAACATAAAAAAATAAATAAATGAAATGCTTTCATTTTAGATTTTTATAATTTTAATTATTTTTATTTGACTGAATTTATTAGCCACAATATAATGAAGGGCAATAAAGTAAATGCCGGTATTTGCCGAAGCAAAAGATATTTGTTTTGAAAAATGGAGTCCAGAAAATGGGCCCTTTATATTTTGAATTTTATTTCCATAGTTATCCATTACAGATATACTAATAATATCCACGCCAGCTTGTTTACAAGAAAGTCCTACATAATGAATAACAGGGTTGGGCCCCCATACTAAATTAAAATCAAAGCTTGTAGGCGAATTGATTGCTGGGTTTAGCATTAAAGCTGGTTGTAAAAATCCTGTGGAGTAAATAATTTTATTTTTCAAATGCCAAGTTTGAGTGGCTATAGATTCGCCAAAACTCCAATCAAGCGTCCAATTATTTTTTACCTGATTTGTTTTGGATTCTATATTTATGTTTCCTCCAGCAGTATTTATAAGGGTGGGATCCAAGATTTGCGCTTGCGTAAAACAACTTACAAATAGAAGACAAAAAAGAAAATATATTTTTAACATCTAATTTTTAATAACCTTTGATTTGGCCCTCAAAACTATTTTAATAAAAAGGCTTTATGCTGTTTTGCCTACTTGAAAACCGGCTCAATTTTCAGCGCAAATAAGCATCCAAAAAACATAAAATAATCGAATGTATACATATAGGCAAAATATTGTAAATCAATCATTTAACTATAAATGCCTAGCCTCTAGACAAGACCTATAAAAAATCTTTCCCAGCACAGCCCTTTTTTTGTAACTTAAATACAAATTATTAATATGAATAAACATTTATTTTCAGTTAAAACATTTTTTGTACTCGCTATTGCATTATTTAGTTCTATGCAATTAATGGCACAAAAAAAGTATTCAGAAAAAGAGTTGGCTGCCATGAAGCAAAAACTTTTTACAAGTGTTGCGGGTCATGCAAAGGATGTACAAGTAATGGTAGATAAAGTTTTTAGCTTTGGTGAATTAGGATTTCAAGAATTTGAAACCTCAGCTTACCTTACTAGTGTGCTTGAAAAAAATGGTTTCGCTATTGAAAAAAATATTTCCAATGTACCTACTGCATGGATGGCTAAATGGGGAACAGGTTCTCCAGTGATTGCATTAGGTAGTGATATTGATTGTATTCCGAAAGCTTCACAAAAACCAGGTGTTGCGTATAAAGATCCCATTGTAGAAGGCGCTCCAGGTCATGGAGAAGGACATAACTCAGGACAGGCAGTTATTATTTATGCAGCTATTGCGATGAAAGAAATGATGGAGAAAGAACATATGCCAGGTACGATTGTAATTTGGCCTGGTGTTGCAGAGGAGTTAGTGGCTACTAAGGCTTGGTATGTAAGAGATGGTTATTTCAAAAATATTGACGCTTGTATATTTACGCACGTGAGCGGAAGTTTTGGTTCTAACTATGGAGACAATGGAGGTAATGGACTTGTAAGTGTGCGTTTTGATTTTAATGGAGAAGCTGCACATGCTGCCGGTGCACCATGGCGCGGAAGAAGTGCCTTAGATGGTGTTGAATTAATGGATATTGGTTGGAACTTTAAAAGAGAACATTTAAAACCAACGAACCGTTCTCATTATGTAGTAGTGGATGGTGGAGACCAACCTAATGTAGTACCTAGTAAGGCAAGTGTTTGGTATTATTTTAGAGAGCGTACTTATGAAGATATTAAAGCCAATTACGAA